>JAULVH010000087.1:0-6944 GCA_032111105.1 Burkholderiaceae bacterium
CGCATCCTTTAATGTCGCGATTTCATCTATCGTTTGCGAGGTCCGCTCGGCCTCAGTGCGAAAACGGTGGACGATATCCGGACCGATTTCTGGGCGGGGGCCGCTCTGATTCGAGGCGAGATAATTTTGAACTGCGGCCAACTCCTCACCCGTAGGCTCAGCAGGGCGCTGCTGAGCTTTACGAATCCGACCGAAAATAGCGTTACGAGCTGCGGATGTATCCATGATGTCCTCATCAAAGGGAGATTGATTCTATCTCAGCAACCGCGAACTCAGCGCAGACTATGCGTGAGTAAATTTAAGATCGTTGGCCGAAAATAATTCACCCCTGACGCTTACAAAACCGCTTTTGAAGCAGGGACAAAAACTCATAGGTTTATTTGCTTATTCAAAAATCATCTAAACCAAGTTTGTAGAGCAAGGTGGTTTGTCTTAAAATACAAGACTTTACGAATAATACCGTGGATTAGGCGGTGATTTGGGGATTGAGTGTCAAGAGCACTCAGAGACGTACTGATTAATTAAAGGCGTGACGTTATTCGACTGCTGGGCTGAGCTTATCCCCTGTTTCACTTGACCCCGCCTCGGGCAACCGCGCTGGCTCACTACAAAATTCGCAATCGATCAGCACTCTCCAGCCTTAATTTCAAAAATATACACAGATAGGATTTTTATGACTCACGTTGTAACCGAATCGTGCATTCGCTGCCGTTACACCGACTGCGTAGATGTTTGCCCGGTAGATTGTTTTCGCGAAGGGCCCAACTTTTTAACAATCGATCCCGACGAATGTATAGATTGCGCCGTGTGTGTAGCCGAGTGCCCAGTTAACGCTATCTTCGCAGAAGAAGATGTGCCTTCGGATCAGCAACAGTTTATAAAAATGAATGTAGATCTTGCGCGCAAATGGCCCTCCATCACCAAATCCAAGGCTGCCCTTGCAGATGCAGACGCTTGGAAAGATACCAAGGACAAGCTTCAGTATCTTGAGTCTTAATTGGTTAGCAACTAACTGACCGTAGTAACCTATGCTCTATTAACCCCGGCCCTAATCCGGGGTTAATTTTGAGTTACTTGAAAATCCCAGGCATTTCGCCACCTCATCACCCAGGCAGCACCTAATTTTTGTCGTCGAACTTCCCATTTTTGCCTGTTAGGCAAAGGATGTGTGCTTACTATCAGCAGCATCTGCCTATGATGGTTAAATCAAACTCGTGGCCTCTTATGCGCCATAGTCCTAAAAATAAATAGTATATTTACAATTAAAAGAGTGTCTTTTACACTCCCAAAGCTGTCTTGGAGCCCTATTTATTCCTTATGTGCTATCTTTCTACGGTGAATTGTTAGTGAGCACTCGCGCATCTATTTATTAGTGTTGTTCGAATGCCATAAATTTTCGCTGAACATCCTGGCTGGCAGAGAGACTATCTTTCGAATTTGCATTTGCTGCATTGCGGAATTTATCGATTACCCTCACAATCAGGCATCGTGAACGAGAGGTCAACATGCTCTATCAATTGCACGAAATGAACCGCACCATGCTAAGCCCCCTTATTCAGTGGGCTGAAGCATCGTCTAAGTTGTTTACCAATCCAGTATCTCCTTTTGCCCATACCCCCTTCGCTCAGAAAATAGCCGCAGGCTACGAACTGATGTTCAGGCTGGGCAAAGACTATGAGAAGCCCTCGTTTGGCATCCCCTCGGTTGAGATAGACGGGCAACGCGTTTCAATAATCGAAGACATCGCGCTTGAAAAACCCTTCTGCAAGCTGCTGCACTTTCGCAAAGACAGCGGCAAAGCTCATGCCAATCAACCAAAAATATTATTGGTTGCACCTTTGTCCGGGCATCACGCAACGCTACTCAGAGATACCGTAAAAACTTTGCTGCCAGAGCATGATGTTTACATCACCGACTGGACAGATGCCCGCATGGTGTCCTTAGATGAGGGTGCATTTCATCTGCACGACTACATCTATTACGTACAAGATTTCATACGGCACCTGAGCCCGAACTTAAATGTCATTTCAGTGTGTCAGCCTACTGTACCCGTACTGGCTGCCATTTCGCTCATGGCTAGCGATAACGAAAAATATCTGCCTAAAACCATGGTGATGATGGGTGGTCCCATTGATCCTCGTAAAGCGCCGACACAAGTCAACGATCTCGCAACCAACAAACCTTTTTCCTGGTTCGAAAACAATGTGATTTACAGCGTGCCTCCCAACTACCCGGGATATGGCCGCCGTGTTTACCCAGGTTTTCTCCAGCATGCCGGGTTTGTCGCCATGAACCCCAGACGTCACGCGCAAAGTCATTGGGAGTTTTACCTGCACTTGCGCGAAGGTGACAATGAGTCTGCAGAAGAGCATCGCAAATTCTATGACGAGTACAACGCCGTTCTGGATATGCCGGCTGAGTACTACCTTGAAACTATCAAAACAGTGTTTCAGGACCACGCCCTCCCGCTAGGCACCTGGGAAGTTGAAGGCAAGCTGGTTAAACCGCAAGATATCAAGGACGTCGCCTTACTCACCATCGAAGGTGAATTAGATGATATCTCTGGTGTTGGCCAGACTCGTGCTGCACATGAATTGTGTGCTCACATACCCAAAACCATGAAGCAGCATTTCACTGCACCGAAATGCGGACACTATGGAATTTTTTCTGGTCGTCGCTGGCGTGACGTGATTGCTCCTAAAATTAGTGAGTTCATCCGCGCTCATCACTGACCTGCTATTGGCTAAAAATGCTAAGGCCGCCTTCGGGCGGCCTTAGCATTTTTACTGTTTGAATTTGCCGCTGGCAGGCTTAGAGGCAAATACGGGATAATCGCAAGTTATGCACGACCCAGCCCGCTCACTTGCCGATCAGATCGAAGATCTACTGCCGCAAACACAATGCACAAAGTGCGGCTATCCCGCGTGCAGACCCTATGCACTGGCGATCGCTGACGGCACAGCAAATTACAACCAATGTCCACCGGGCGGAGCAGAAGGTATTGCGCGTATAGCTACCTTGCTTGGGCAGCCAGTCATACCACTCAATCCTCACAATGGCACAGAGCGTGCACGTCCGGTCGCTGTGATCGATGAAGCGGCATGCATAGGCTGCACTTTGTGCATACAAGCCTGTCCGGTCGATGCCATCGTCGGCGCTGCAAAGCAAATGCATACGGTGATACCGGAACTGTGTACCGGTTGCGATTTATGCGTTGCACCCTGCCCTGTTGATTGCATCGCGATGATTCCTATCACTGAAAACAAAACAGGCTGGCAAGCATGGTCAGCTGAGCAAGCCGATGCTGCGCGTGAACGTTTTCATCATCGTCAGTTAAGACTGCGCCAGGAAAAAGAAGAAAACGATGCGCGACTTGCTGCCAAGGCGGCTGCAAAATTAAAAGAACTCAACAGCACATCAGCGCTCAGTGCCGAAGAACAGGCCGAGAAAAATCGTAAGCGCGCCATTATTGAAGCAGCGATAGAACGCGCGCGCTTACAAAAAGAAGCACAAGAGAAGAAATCAACATGAATCCGGAAAAGCGACGCCAGATCTTCGCACGCTTAAAGAGCGCTAATCCACATCCCACGACCGAACTTGAATACACCACTCCGTTTGAGCTTTTAATTGCCGTCATACTCTCGGCGCAAGCTACCGATGTATCGGTCAACAAAGCGACACGCAAACTGTATGCCGTTGCCAATACGCCTGAAAAAATTGCTGCCTTGGGCGTCGATGGATTAATACCTTATGTGCAAACTATTGGTCTTTATCGCAACAAGGCAAAAAACGTTATTGAAACGTGTCGCCTGCTACTAGAACAACATCATGGCGAGGTGCCGCGTGATCGCGAATCGTTACAGGCACTACCTGGCGTGGGACGCAAGACCGCCAATGTCGTACTCAACACTGCGTTTGGACAACCGGCCATGGCAGTTGATACGCATATTTTTCGTGTGGCTAACCGGACTGGTCTGGCGCCCGGAAAAAATGTTGATATCGTTGAAGAGAAGCTAATGAAATTTATACCGCCAGAATATCTGATGGACGCTCATCACTGGCT
Source organism: Burkholderiaceae bacterium (assembly GCA_032111105.1). Taxonomy (GTDB): domain Bacteria; phylum Pseudomonadota; class Gammaproteobacteria; order Burkholderiales; family Burkholderiaceae_D; genus Pernthalerella. The sequence continues at coordinate 4,064 of JAULVH010000087.1, forward strand.
TATTCTGCACGGTCGTTACACATGCATCGCACGTACTCCACACTGTTGGAATTGTCTGATCGCAGATTTATGTGAATACAAACCTAAAACTCACCAACCTGAAAAGGGAGTCTGAAGTTTTATGGAATCATTCATTAACACCACTGCCGTAGTTACTTTTGGCGAAATGGGCGACAAAACAAATCACCACACTCATCATGGCGGCCAAGTATGGCGATTTCATCAGCGTCATGTCGGGAGCTACGGTCGGTGGAATGCTCGCGATTACGCCGCCAGTCTTGCTGGGGGAAACAACCGTGCAATGGTTACCGTTAGCATGGATGCGTGTAGCCACAGCATACCTGTTTGCTGCAGTGGGTATATGGATAAGTATCTTTGGACTGGAGTAGTCAGCCGTGTTTAACCCTGGCAAAGACGATGTTCGACGTTTTTTTTGTGAAACCTGGCACAAGTCAGCAACGGGTGCAGTGCTAACGCCGCTCGAGGCTATAGCTTCTGACTGGATAAAGCAGCATCCTGAATACGAGGTCGACTTGGCTAATAGTGATGCCGCCCTGGTTGCTGATTACGATGCATCAAAAGGAAAATCCAATCCTTTTCTTCACCTCTCTATGCATTTGTCTATTGCAGAGCAAGTGTCAGTAGATCAGCCTCCGGGTATACGCGAAGCCTGCACCATCCTGGCAAAAAAATGTGATTCCGAACATGAGGCTCATCATCACATCATGGAATGTCTGGGTGAAATGCTGTGGGCTTCACAGCGCAACAACACACCGCCCGATGGTTTAGCCTATATAGAATGCGTCAAACGACGAGCACAAACATAAAAAAACCGCAGCAAGCTGCGGTTTTTTTAATTTATGCACAGATTATTTGCGAACGACAAATCCACCTGGCAGACTCGACAAGTAAGCTGAAATATCTTTGATATCAGTCTTGGACAATGGCTTGGCCATACCACCCATGATGGCATTACCACGACCATTGGCAGCACTACCGCCGCGCTGATACGCAATCAATGCATGCTCCAGGTAGTCCGCATGCTGACCTGCCAACTTGGGATAGGTAGGATCAATAGGGCTATTAAAATCTGCGCCGTGGCACGATGCACAGTTATATTTTGCGACTGCTGCCTTACCCGCTTCTGCATCAGCAGCCAACGCATTCAACGATACGCAGGCAAGCATAGCCACCAGCAGTGAATTCAATTTATTCATAGCGACCCCTTATTTCTGCTGAGCGTAGTAGGCGGCGACGTCCGCGATGTCCTGATCCGACAGACCTTTGGCAATGCCAACCATCGATGGATGCGACCGCTCACCCTTTTTGTAGGCATTCAGCGCCGATACGATATATTTTTCGGACTGACCACCAATCATGGGCACACGATAGACCTCAGGGTACGTAGCTTTGTAACCGGGAATGCCATGGCATCCTATGCACATTGATACTTTGTTTTTAGCGGCAGTTGCGTCGCCCTGGACATCTGCAGCTGCAGAGACCTGAGCAAAGCTCGCCAACACGAGAAGAGCAAAGAGATTTTTCATGAGAGCTGGGTAGTTAATTCGGCACCGAAAAGCCGACTGTAAGATTCGAAAAAGTTCAAAATCAAGTAGTACATGACTGCATAAAAACAGCTTGCTATGATAACCGATTCACATTTCGACGTCTATTTTCAACTACTCATAGAAGACAAAATTCGACGATTTGAGACTGATCACTCGTTTATACTCACTCTTATTTTCTTTGACTAGCCAGTACAACTATGAATACCTCCGCACGCTTTGAAGGCTCTCAGAATTACGTTGCCACTCATGATCTCAAGCTGGCTGTCAACGCCGCGCTAATGCTGCAAAGGCCCTTGTTAATCAAGGGCGAGCCGGGCACAGGCAAGACCATGCTGGCCGAAGAAGTCGCGGCAGCGTTAAAGATGCCACTTTTGCAATGGCATATCAAATCGACCACGAAAGCCCAACAAGGCTTGTATGAATATGACGCCGTATCCCGATTGCGGGATTCTCAGCTAGGCGATGCCCGGGTCAAAGATATTCATAACTACATTATTCGTGGTGTGCTCTGGCAGGCATTTACCGCCGACGAGCCGGTAGTTTTGCTCATCGACGAAATCGATAAAGCCGATATTGAATTCCCAAATGATTTGCTGCGTGAACTCGACAGAATGGAATTCTATGTCTATGAAACGCGTGAAATGGTGAAGGCCAAACATCGGCCATTGGTGATCATCACATCCAACAATGAAAAAGAACTACCTGATGCATTCCTGCGCCGATGCTTTTTTCATTACATCAAATTCCCCGAAAAAGAGACGATGCAGCAAATCGTCGATGTGCACTTCCCCAACATAAAGAAAACACTCCTGGCTCAGGCTATGCAAACGTTTTATGAAGTCAGAGATGTGCCGGGCCTGAAGAAAAAACCGTCCACATCTGAACTACTCGACTGGCTCAAGCTTTTGTTAGCCGAGGATATTCCTCCTGAAGCGCTACGCAGTCAGGATGAAAAAACCATCGTTCCTCCTTTGCATGGCGCATTGTTAAAAAATGAACAGGACGTCCATTTATTTGAGCGCCTGATTTTTATGTCGCGCACTAACCGCTAACTATTAACGGTTATTGAGACCATGCTGATCGATTTTTTCTTCACACTTAAAAGTGCCAAGGTTCCGGTATCGATTAAGGAATTTCTAATGCTGCTAGAAGCATTAGATAAGCAGGTGATTTCGCCTTCGCTGGATGATTTCTACTACCTGTCACGCACCACCCTAGTCAAAGACGAAGCTCATTTTGATAAATTTGATCAAGCCTTTGGGAGTTATTTTCATGGGGTAGAAACCCTGTTTGAAAAAAATCCTGATATTCCA
>JAULVH010000087.1:6954-10144 GCA_032111105.1 Burkholderiaceae bacterium
AGATTCCACTCGACTGGCTGATGAAACGCCTGGAGCGAGAGTTAACCCCAGAACAAAAAGCTCAACTAGAAAAATTCGGCTACGACAAGCTGATGGACAGGCTCAAAGAACTGCTTGAAGAACAAAAGGCACGCCATGAAGGCGGCAATAAATGGATAGGTACCGGTGGTACGTCTCCCTTTGGTAACGGCGGACAAAATCCCGAAGGTATACGCATAGGCGGAGAAGGCGGTAAGCGCAGCGCTGTCAAAGTATGGGAATCACGCACTTACCGCGACTACGACAGTGAGCGCGAATTAGGCACTCGCAATATCAAAGTTGCGCTACGACGATTACGAAAATTTGCCCGCGAAGGCGCGCAAGATGAACTCGCGCTGGATGACACCATACGCGCTACCGCGAACAATGCGGGATGGTTGGATTTAGTCATGCGGCCAGAGCGTAAAAACAAGGTCAAGGTATTGATGCTCATGGATGTGGGCGGTTCCATGGATGACCATATCGCACGGGTTGAAGAATTATTTTCAGCAGCGAAGACAGAATTCAAACACATGGAATTCTTTTATTTCCATAACTGCCTCTACGAAACGCTATGGAAAAATAATCGGCGTCGCCATGCTGAACGCTTTGCAAGCTGGGACATACTTCGTAAATACACACCCGATACCAAACTTATATTCGTCGGCGACGCAACCATGAGCCCCTATGAAATCGTACAACCCGGAGGCTCAGTCGAATATACCAACGAAGAAGCAGGTGCGGTCTGGTTACAGCGTTTCGTGCATCAATTTCCAAAATTTGTCTGGCTCAATCCCGAGCCTGAAGGGCTGTGGCAGTATCGCCAGTCCATCACCATCATCAAACAAATTATGAGTCAACGCATGTATCCGATCACCATGGAAGGACTAGAAAGGGCCATGCAAATGCTCTCCAAGTGATGCCGCTGCCCGTACGCAGTTTTACCTCCGGTGGCGTAGTCGGTAATAATAGTCACCTTAATTCACGCTGAACGTCGAACAAGTTCGAAAATTTCATTAGAATTCTAAAAATTTCCATAGGCGCTCGCGTCACTCTCATTCATTTCTATCCTACGCATGGCAAGCAAAAAACCTGACTACAGCGAATCATCCATCCGCGTCCTTAAAGGACTCGAGCCCGTCAAGCAGCGGCCCGGTATGTACACCCGGACTGAAAATCCCCTGCATATCATCCAGGAAGTTATAGATAACTCCTCCGATGAAGCCTTGGGAGGCTACGCAAAAAATATACATGTCATCCTTCACAAAGACGGCAGCGTCAGCGTTGAGGATGATGGACGGGGCATACCCGTCGGTATGCACCCCGAAGAAAAAGTGCCCACTGTTGAGATCGTGTTTACCCGTCTGCATGCCGGCGGAAAATTCGATAAAGGCTCTGGTGGTGCTTATGCTTTTTCTGGCGGCTTACACGGCGTAGGCGTTTCTGTCACGAATGCACTCTCTTTAAAATTAGAGATCACGGTCTGGCGCAAAGATGACAAAGGTCAGGGCGTGCACACCATCGCGTTCTCTGGCGGCGATGTCACCTCCAAACTGAAATCACGCGCTGCTGGAAAAGACGATAAAAAATCAGGTACGCGGGTGACCGTCTGGCCAGATGCCAAATATTTTGATTCCTCTGTTATTCCGATTGCCGAATTACAGCGACTACTACGTTCTAAGGCCGTGCTACTCCCCGGAGTGAAAGTTACCTTCATTCAGGAAAAATCCGGTGAACAGCAAACATGGCTATATGAACAAGGATTGCGTGGTTATCTGACTGAATCCTTGGTTCAGGGCGGCAGTAACACGACGCTGATTCCTTTGTTCGAAGCAGAGCAATATACGGTCGGTGATGCTGAAGGCTTTGCCGAAGGTGAAGGTGCAGCATGGGTTGTGGCCTGGACGGAAGACGGGACTATCGTTCGTGAATCCTACGTCAATCTCATACCTACCCCTGCAGGCGGTACTCACGAATCAGGTTTGCGAGAAGGCTTATTTGCCGCTGTAAAAAATTTCGTTGAAATGCATTCTTTACTGCCCAAGGGCGTCAAGCTGCTACCCGAAGATGTATTTGCGCGCGCGTCATTCGTACTATCGGCCAAAGTACTCGATCCGCAATTTCAGGGACAAATTAAAGAGCGACTTAATTCGCGAGATGCTGTTCGCTTAGTTGGCGGATACACTCGCACTGCTCTGGATCTTTGGTTGAATCAGCATGTTGATTACGGAAAGAAGCTGGCAGAGCTGGTCATACGCCAGGCACAAAGCCGGCTGCGGTCTGCGCAAAAAGTAGAAAAGAAAAAATCGTCAGGCGTAGCGGTTCTGCCGGGCAAACTCACTGATTGTGAATCGACGGATCTCTCGCGTAATGAAATTTTCCTGGTCGAAGGTGATTCTGCAGGTGGTTCGGCAAAAATGGGACGTGACAAAGAATTTCAAGCCATACTTCCACTGCGCGGCAAAGTCTTAAATTCCTGGGAAACCGAGCGCGACCGATTGTTTGCCAATAATGAGATACACGATATTGCCGTAGCAATTGGTGTTGATCCTCATGGCAAATCGGATACTCCGGATTTATCGGGTTTACGTTATGGTCGTATCTGTATTTTGTCAGATGCCGATGTCGATGGCTCACATATACAAGTACTGCTGCTGACGCTATTTTTCAAACACTTCCCCAAGTTAATAGAACACGGTCATATACACATTGCACGTCCACCGCTGTTTCGTGTGGATGCACCCGCACGCGGGAAAAAGCCTGCGCAAAAAATTTATGCCTTAGATAGTGGTGAACTTACTGCAGTAGAAGATAAATTACGCAAAGAAGGCGTTAAAGATGGTGCATGGAATATTGCACGCTTTAAAGGCTTGGGTGAAATGAGCGCAGAACAATTGTGGGAAACCACCATGAATCCCGATACTCGTCGTCTGCTACCCGTGGCCTTAGGCGAATTTGCACAAAAGGCATCAGAAGACCGCTTTACTATGTTGATGGGTAAAGGTGAAGCTGCTGCCCGCCGTTCTTGGTTAGAAGAGCATGGCAACGAGGTTGAAGCGGATATTTAGACGTTCTGCATTTAAATCTGTGCATTTATATCTGTCTATTTAAGGCCTATTTATCTCTGCGCTGATGCACCAAAACTGATACTCGAACGCTGACACAGTAAAAA
>JAULVH010000088.1:0-14521 GCA_032111105.1 Burkholderiaceae bacterium
TATTTATCGGGAATATCTGCAACGCTGGAACAAATCCGCTTGAGAGCGGGTGAACACTGGACACCCTATCCAACCAATGGTTCCAACGATCCAGTCTTTAAGATGCTCAATCAGATTGCCAACATTGAACTCAACTTGTTGATACAGGATGGTCTAGAAGCCGAGTCTCTCATCCTGACTCCAGTTTTTGAAACACTTTTTGAAACCTGCTTCAATAACACCTTTACACGTCCGACTCTGCCCGACACATTTCCTGAGTATCAGGCAGCAGCGGGAACACTTGCTGCCACTTTAATGAAAAGTGCGGTGTATGCAGCCCTTGCTACGATGATTGAAGATGCGTGGCAAAAGGCCTGGGCGATCTTTACTGGCACACCGATGAGCGGTGGCTCAAGCATCGCAAGTAATTCAACTGATTCAAATAGTGCTAGTAGTTCTAGCAGCAGCGCTACGGAAACAGAAAATCCGATCGAATTAGACGACTGGATTGGAGAACAGATTTTTTACAGTAATGTAACCGTACCTGCTCGCTCTGCATCCTTCCCAGAATCTCCGCAAGGGCAAGCACTGTTACAAGCGTTCCGAGCTCAACTACTGCTCGCTATTGAAGAGACTGGCAAAACCATTCTCGATTTACCAGAAGCGACTCCTGAAGATGGGCGGGTCTATGCAGAGCTGATGCACAGGCAGCTATTTATGCTGATGCAGTTTATACAAACTGAATAGTAGCGCGCCCATCCTGCAGCAATAACCTATTAAGCCTTAAAGCCTATTCATTGCAGCAGGAAGTAGTTCAACGTACTTCCTGCTACTTATTTTCTGCTGCTTATTACCTCTGCCTAAAATAGCTTTTTTGAGTGAACTTTTCTAACTGTAGCGCCACCTATTTTTTCCATGTTGGCCATTATCTATAGCTAGAAAAATTACCATGAAACCTAATTCCAATTTCCCTACGAATTATCCATTTTCTGAGAACGATGCTGAGGCCAATATCGACAGCAGTACTGATGATGCAAAGTCAAAGTCAGAACCATCTACCGAGCAAAGAACCTCACCTCCCCGCATGCAGTCAGCTGAAATCCATGACATGGATGTCGATGGCGGAAGCGAGCAAGAGCAAATCACAAACGAGTTACTTCGTAGCAGAAAGCGAGCTCGGTCTGAAAACGGCACAGCTGGTGGTGATAAAGAAAATCTGAGCTCTACAGAGCCGATCAATAAAAAGCAGCGAATACATGAACCCGATGTCTCAAATTCAAACTCATCATCATCATCGTCGTCATCGTCGTCGTCATCGTCATCGTCATCGTCATCGTCATCGTCATCGTCAGCATCTACTTCCTCTATCTGCAAAACAGACAATCGAAAAAAAATTCGTACGGAATTTACTTCAGAAGAACGTGAAGAAATACTACATTGCTTTTCTTCAAAGGAAAATCCTGACCGTGTATGGACAATCTTATATGGTGAAAATCCAGCCGATTGGCCTCAAATAAAACCACAACTCAGGCATATTTCAAATTATTCAGACACCCTAAAAATACTACTTAGCGAATGTGGTGCAGTGTGCCTAGCGGATAGGGATCGTACGATTTTTCTTGCAATGGAACATTTTCAGCCCATTTTATATCCCTCTGATTTCGATGTAGACAGATTTCGGATAGGACTTCTTGAGCACCAACAGAATCAGCATATTCAATTACAGGACTTGGTAAACGATATTTTTTTTCAAAACTACGCGATGCCTCTTACGCTGGCTACTGAACTGGGTGACCTTAAGACGCTGCAGCTTTTGCTAAGCGACGGGGAAAGTACCAAACCCACAAATAACAACATTGAAAATGCACTGATCAGCGCCGCATTACATGGTCACACAGAATTGGTACAACTGCTACTCAAGCACATTACCGATAACGATCGATCATATAAACGTAAACAAATTGCGCTGTACCAGGCTACTGTCAACGGCCATTTGGCTGTTTGCGAGTTGTTACTCAAGGATAAGGCATTGTTATGTATCTCAGATGGAACTTCGCCGTTACACACGGCTGCCGAGATGGGCCGCACAGAAATTTGCAAGCTATTTATTAAACATGGCGCAAACGTCAATCAAAAAAATAGTGACGGAGCCACCCCGCTGTATTTTGCTGCGCAAAATAACCGCGTAGACGCTTGCAAACTATTACTTTCATTGGGTGCGGATATTGATTATGTTCACCCTGGCAAAGATTCGATTATGCGCTTTATGATTTATTCGCAAAATATTGAACTCATTAACTGCCTATTTGAGCGAGGTGCCAACGTTAACGCACCGGCTGGCGAATATACGCCACTCATGAGAGCTGCCCAGACAGGAAATCCCGAGATTGTAAAAATTTTTCTGGCCAAGGGGGCACAGATTCATGCGGTTACTACCGGGGGTATCACTGCATTATCAGTAGCGTGCTTCAGTGGCTCACTGGACACTGTAAAGCTACTTTTGAACAATGGAGCAGATCCTAATGGTGACCAGAAAGATCCTCCCCTTGTAAATGCTGCAGAAAGGGGCAGCCCTTCAACTATTCAATTACTGGTTGAGCATGGTGCGATATTATTTTCCGATGACAATGTGGGTTATCAAGCATTACGGGCAGCTGTTGAAGAGGGCAATATCGACAATGCATCGAAGCTATTGGAATTGGGTGTCCCTGTCGAAAATGCAGTTATCGATCAGGAAGACGGCTCTTTATTGATCGCCGCAATGGAAGAATTATTAAACGATACCACCGTAAAAATGCTGGAGCTACTGCTTATAAATAAGTTACCTCTAAAGGGTACCGATCGCAAAGGTAACGATGCCTTAATGCTCGCAGTAAAACACCGCAATTTTAATGCTGTGGAGTTGCTCATAAAATATGGCGCTCCGGTGGCGCTGAAGCAAACCAATAATAAAGGGGAAAACGTCTTGCAAATAGCGATCGCTAAAATCGATTCTGCTATTGACAATGAATACAATCGAAAAAATCAAATGCTCATATTGGCAAGCTTATTAAATTCGGTAAAAAATAATCCCGATTGGCCCGCACTACAAAGCACTATCATCAACACAGCAAAAAAAACATTCACGCGTGAAGTGATTTCAGTGAGCTTGGTATGGCCGCTCACCACGAAAGATACGTCCATTAATGACGTCGTAAAAACTACTATCGATTTTTCGGCATTTGAAAAATTAATTAAGTCCATTGTTAGTGGAACTATCCATCGTAGTGAAGATATTTACCGCGAACTGAGCGTGGTCGGTATTTATTCCGCGCTGAGTAAGGAAATATATCCTTATTTAGAAGCACTACCCCATATTCAATTTTCACTGTTTGGCAATGTAGATCACATTCAAAATAAAACCATCTCCTCGTTTATTGCAGGACTCGGGGTAACGCTGGAAAAAATCCGCACAGAACACGGCGAGCACTGGAATCCCTATAAGATAGATTTTGAAGATAATACGATCTTCAAGCCACTTACCCAGATCGCAAATACTCAACTCACGCAATTAATTGACACATCCATAGCGACAGAGACTACTGATTTTGCGCCGGTGTTCGGGACACTTTCGAAGACCTGTTTTAATGCAAGCTTCACAGCACACTCACTACCGGCTACTTTCCCTCCCTATCAAGCCGCGCCAGGTGCACTAACGAATGCCCTGTTAGCTAGGGGCGTGTATGCGGCGTTCGCTACAAAAATTGAAACCGCATGGAAAAAAGTTTGGGCAAGGTTTACTGGCACCCCGTTAAGCAGCGACTCTATTCATTCGAATAGCTCTGGTAGCTCCAATAGCTCTAGTAGCTCAAGCAGTACTACGTCCTTAGCTACGTTCATTGATGGCAATGAAATGGACGATTTTTTCAGCAGTGGCGATTTGTCTAGCGAATGGATAGATGAATTAAACGTGCCACCAAATCTGGTATCTTTCCTCGAGTCAGCGCAAGGGCAGGCTTTTTTGCAAGCGTTCCGGGATGAGCTACGAATCGCAGTCGATCAAGTGGGATCACATATTCTTGATCTACCAACGGCGGCTACAGAAGTGCCGGAAGAAGCCGCTAAGATTTATTCTGATCTCATGTTCAGACAGCTGCATATGCTGATGCAGTTTATAGAAGCAGAGTAGTTGTTTGGTCAGATACAGCCGTAAGATCAGGCATAAACCTATCTCGTTGGGCCGATGGCGAGGTGGTGTGGGCCTGCCGCGATAGCTAGTAATACGTAGGTTTCAATGCGTAGGTATTAATGCGAGGCGCAGCCCGCGCCTTGCTTGACCATGGGTGTATCGCGACCTGTATCGTGTGTGAAGCCCGCAGCTTCGAGCCGCTTCAAATAGGCTTGCCAGAGTTGCTCATGCTCAGAGCATAGTGAGTGCAGTAAGTCCCAGGTGTAAAGTCCGCTGTCATGTCCATCTGAAAAAACGGGTCGAATGGCGTAATTTCCCACTGGTTCTATGGCTGTGATTTCTATAGTGCGCATGCCTGTCTGTAGTACTTCTTGACCTTGACCATGCCCACGCACTTCTGCAGACGGCGAATGCACACGCAAAAACTCACATGACAAGCTGACGCTTCCTAGGTCATCAAAACTAATCTCTAGTGTGCGAGAGGCTTTATGCAAGGTCAGTGCGGTAGGAATGTGATTACTCATAGTGTCGATTTTTTATGTTAGTTATTGGTTCTCACTACGTCATCAAACAATGCGTTTTTTAATACGCGAAGAAGATTATTTATAAACTGCTAAACGTTGCTGTATTTTTTTACGTAATAAAGGTAGTTTTTCTTGGCGTGCCGCTAATGACTCAGGTGATGGTATGCGTTTAGCCTCGGCCCAGACGGGCGCAGGAAAGTGGGCATCATCGGTAAAGCGTGGTATCACGTGCCAATGTAGATGCGGCACCATATTGCCCAAGCTAGCCAAGTTGATTTTTTCTGGTTGCATCACATCACGCACGACCTGCTCAACCTGCCACATCACATCCATCATAAGCATGCGATCGAGTTCATTCAGATCAGTGACTTCTTTCACATGATCACGCCAGATGACGCGACAAAACCCGGGGTAATTCGCATCCTCAACTAACACCACACGAAATAACTCGCCCTGGTGTATCAGCTCGTCGCCCGGGCTTGCGCATAACTCACATGCTTCAATGACGTTCGTCATCATCAAACCAATACGCGTTCTATACCGCCGCTATTGGCGCGCTCTACGTACTCGGGCATCCAGTTGGCACCCAAAAGATTGCGCGCAATCTCAACCACGATGTAATCGGCGGTCGTCGCTGAATCGTCGTTATAGCGCGCTAGGCCCTGCAAACACGATGGGCACGAAGTGAGTATTTTTACTTCGCCCTCAAATCCGTCAGCGCGCAATTTATCAGCGCCTTTGACCATTTCCGCTTCTTTGCGAAAACGAATTTGTGTGGAGATATCGGGCCGCGATATAGCCAGCGTGCCAGATTCACCGCAACATTTATCGTTCTTTTCTATTTTTTGAGCGTCGACTGTCGTAATCAAAGCATTCACTGTTTTTAAAGGATCTTGTAACTTCATCGGGCTATGACACGGATCGTGATACATGTAGCGGGTACCCGTCACTCCTTCGAGATGTACGCCCTTCTCCAACAAATATTCGTGTATATCAATGATGCGGCAACCGGGGAAAATTTTATCGAACTCATAGCCTTGCAACTGGTCGTAGCAGGTGCCACACGAAACGACGACGGTTTTGATATCAAGATAATTCAGCGTGTTTGCCATGCGATGGAATAACACGCGATTATCGGTAATGATTTTTTCTGCTTTATCAAAATCACCGGAACCCCGTTGCGGATAACCACAGCACAAATAGCCCGGTGGCAGTACGGTCTGCACCCCCACGTGCCAGAGCATGGCTTGTGTGGCTAGCCCCACTTGTGAAAATAAACGCTCTGATCCACAACCAGGAAAATAAAACACCGCTTCCGTATCGGCATCGGTGGTTTTGGGATTGCGAATAATGGGAATAAATTTATCGTCTTCAATATCGAGCAAAGCACGCGCTGCCTTTTTGGGCAAATTACCCGGCATTTTTTTATTTATAAAATGAATGACCTGCTCGCGTATCGGAGCTTTGCCATGGGTAGACGATGGCGCTTTGGTTTGCTTCTTTGCGAATTTTTTTAATACATCATGCGCAAAACGCTGAACCTTATAACCCCAACCCATCATCAGTTGACGCGTTGCGTTAATCGTCGCTGGATCAGTGGCGTTTAGAAAAAACATGGCCGCTGTGGTGCCAGGATTAAATGATTTTTTATCCATTTTGCGCAGCAGATTGCGCATGTTCATGGATACATCACCGAAATCAATATCGACCGGGCACGGGGTGAGGCATTTATGACAAATGGTGCAATGGTCCGCGACGTCTTCGAATTCTTCCCAATGGCGTATCGATACACCGCGTCGGGTTTGTTCTTCGTAAAGGAAGGCTTCAATCAGCAACGAGGTGGCCAAAATTTTATTACGCGGCGAATACAGCAAATTGGCACGTGGTACATGCGTAGCGCATACAGGTTTGCACTTACCGCAGCGCAGGCAATCTTTAATGCTGCCAGCAATGGCACCAATATCGCTTTGCTGCATGATGAGTGATTCATGCCCCATCAAACCAAACGATGGCGTATAGGCATTGCGCAGATCGGCACTATCGAGCAACTTACCTTTGTTAAAGCGCCCTTCCGGATCGACACGTTGTTTGTAATCGCGGAACTCGCCCATTTCCTCTTGGGTTAAATACTCGAGCTTGGTAATACCTATGCCGTGCTCGCCAGAGATAACGCCGTTGAGTGTGCGCGCTAACGCCATGATGCGCGCCACAGCGGTGTGCGCGGTTTGCAGCATGTCGTAATTATCGGAATTAACGGGAATATTGGTGTGCACATTGCCATCGCCTGCATGCATGTGCAAAGCAACAAATACCCGGCCGCGCAAAACACGTTTGTGTATCTGGCTGCACTCTTCAAGTATGGGCTTAAACGCTGCACCACCAAAAATCTGACGCAAGGCGGCACGCACTTCTGTTTTCCACGAAATGCGTAGTGTCCTGTCTTGCAAGAGATCAAACACGGTTACCGCTGGATTAGCTGCTATGTGTTTATCTATCACTGGCAACAAGGTCTCTAAATCGTGCTCTAACAGTTGCTCACGCGCTGACACTAATGAAGTTTCAAAATTCGACAACAACCACGACCAACGCCCGTGTGTTCTTTCTAGTAAATCCATGGCCTGGGCGACTCGGTCTTCAAGTAACTCCGCCGGTGGTATGTCTAATCCTTCGGTATCGTCGCTCTTGCCTAGCTTGAGTTGGCCACGCACAAAAAACGATGTGAGTTCAGCGAGTAGCGCTAACTTATTAGCGATTGATAGTTCGATATTGATGCGCTCTATACCATCGGTGTATTCACCCATGCGATCGAGCGGAATCACCACATCTTCATTGATCTTGAATGCATTGGTGTGACGCGCAATCGCAGCTGTGCGTGCACGATCTAACCAGAATTTTTTACGTGCTTCGGGGCTGACAGCTACAAAGCCTTCACCCACACGACTATTGGCAATACGTATGACTTCAGAGGTTGCGCGTGCTACGGCATCCTCATCATGACCGACGATGTCACCAAACAAGGCCATCTTGGGTATCACGCCGCGTTTTGATTTAGTGGCATAACCTACGGCACGCAGATAACGTTCATCTAAGTGCTCAAGGCCTGCCAGTATGGCGCCGCCTTTTTTGGTTTCTGCATCAAGATAATTTTTAATTTCGACTATCGACGGAATGGCTTCACGCGCCTGGCCAAAAAATTCTAAACACACGGTGCGCGCGTAGCGAGGCATAGTGTGCAATATCCAGCGCGCCGAGGTGATTAAGCCGTCGCAGCCTTCTTTTTGCACACCCGGTAAACCTGAAAGAAATTTATCAGTTACATCTTTACCTAAACCTGCTTTGCGAAATTTGTTGCCTTCAATAGACAAAATTTCTGTTTTGAAGGGCGCGTTTGCATTACGTCGACCGCGCTCGGAAGGATGCGTCCATTCCAATTTAAAACGGGCTGTTTTTACGTCGTGAATTTTGCCCAGGTTGTGATCGAGTCGGGTAACTTCTAACCAATCACCGTTGGGGTCGACCATGCGCCAGCTGGCTAAATTATCTATCGCTGTGACCCACAACACAGCTTTTTTTCCACCAGCATTCATGGCGATATTGCCGCCTATGCAGGAGGCTTCAGCGGATGTCGGGTCTACTGCAAATACAAATCCGGCTTTTTCTGCAGCATCAGCCACACGTTTAGTGACGACGCCGGCACCGGAGTAGATGGTGGCGCATTCGCGCTCTGCACCCGGCAAGAGTCGCATCTCAACTTCACCCAGTGCTTCGAGTTTTTCGGTGTTGATAACAGCCGATAAAGGTGTCAGTGGAATCGCGCCGCCGGTGTAGCCTGTGCCACCTCCGCGCGGAATGATAGTCAGACCCAGCTCGATACAGGCTTTCACTAAGCCTGCCATTTCTTCTTCGGTATCCGGCATGATGACGACGAAGGGATACTCTACGCGCCAGTCAGTTGCGTCGGTTACGTGCGAGACGCGCGATAGGCCATCGAATTTAATATTGTCTTTAAGGGTGTAACGGCCGAGCACGCGTTGTGCACGTCGACGTAAATCTTGCGCTTGCCTAAATTCATTAGCGAATTCTTCTACGGCTTTACGTGCCGCTGTTAGCAAGGTTTGTACGTTTAAGCTGCGCTGTATGGATTCGGTGTCCTGAGCATTTTCTGCGCTGACGTTCTCGCGTCGTTTTTCGACTTCGCCCAGACGGTGATAAAGCGCATCAATGAGCGACTCACGTCGCTGCGGATTATCGAGCAAGTCATCTTGCAGATAAGGATTGCGTCGTACAACCCATATATCTCCCAAGACTTCATAGAGCATGCGCGCAGAGCGGCCTGTCTGGCGGGCTGCACGTAAGCTCGATAACAATTCCCAGGCGGATTCACCTAGCAAGCGGATAACGATCTCGCGATCCGAAAAGGAGGTGTAGTTGTACGGAATTTCGCGCAGCCGAGCGCTGGGATTGCCTTGCGGGGCGTTGGTCAGTAATGCAGGTATGTGCGCTGGGGCGTTCATTGAGAGTGTTCTGGACGTCGTAACAAAGATGCATTCTAACGTACGGCACTGCACAACGCGTTGTCATAAGCCCTTGCTTTTGCAAGGCTTTACCGGACTTGACTGTGGATTACACCCACTGACCTAAGCGCTGCCAGATGCCATCCGGCACGCTCAACAAGAGGCTGGTCATCGTGATGTAGCGCAGCAACTTACCAACGGCCATGTACAGCAGGCTCTGCAAAAACGACATTTTCAGCCAGCCGGCAAGTACACATAATGGGTCACCAATGACAGGCAGCCATGACAAAAGCAAGGTTTTGGGGCCAAATCGCTGCAGCCAACCGAACCAGCGAGTCTGTTTTTCCTCGGCAAAGGCACGCTTGGCGCCATAGCCCATGCTGTAGCTGATAACGCCACCCACGGTATTGCCGGCAGTAGCCACCAGTACCGCCGGCCAAAAAAGCTCGGAATTCATTTTCACTACCGCAAATACCGCTGGCTCCGAGCCCATGGGTAGCAGCGTAGCGGAAAGCAAACTAATGACGAACAGGGTGGGCAAGCCAACGGAGGGTAAGGACAGAACACTCAGTAGCGCAGCAATCATGGAGGCGAGCATGTCAGTGCCAAAGTGAGGAATACGCAAACCGACCCGCGCCTGAGGACAGTTTGCAATGGGCGCCTAAATAGACGAACTGCTCAATTATAATGATGCGCTATGAGCATTGACTACTTAAAGAAAATACTGACCTCACGAGTCTATGACTTGGCAGTTGAAACGCCGCTGGAATTAGCGCCAGGTTTGTCCGAACGCATGGGAAATCGCATTTATTTCAAGCGTGAAGACATGCAAAGCGTTTTCAGCTTCAAGCTGCGCGGGGCATACAACAAGATGGCTCAGCTATCGGGGGCCCAATTAAAACGAGGGGTTATCTGCGCATCAGCGGGCAATCACGCGCAAGGCGTCGCCCTCTCTGCCCAGCACTTGGGCTGCCGAGCTTTGATCGTCATGCCGGTTACTACACCTGCAGTAAAAATCGATGCTGTACGTGCGCGTGGTGGCGAGGTGGTGCTCCATGGTGAGTCGTATTCCGATGCTTATCAGCACGCACTCACACTAGAAAAAAAACTCAAACTCACTTTCGTACATCCCTTTGATGACCCCGACGTGATCGCCGGCCAGGGCACGATAGGTATGGAAATACTGCGCCAACATTCCGGAGCGATTCATGCCGTTTTTGTGGCTGTCGGTGGTGGCGGTTTGATTGCGGGTGTGGGGGCTTATATCAAGTCCGTACGACCTGATATAAAAATTATCGGCGTGCAAACTACTGATTCGGATGCGATGCATCGTTCATTGCAATCAGGGCGACGCGTAACACTGACGGATGTTGGCCTGTTCTCGGATGGAACAGCTGTCAAACAAGTCGGAGAAGAGACCTTTCGTCTGGCAAAAAAATATGTTGATGAAATGATTTTGGTCGATACCGATGCGGTGTGCGCGGCGATCAAAGATGTCTTTACCGATACGCGCAGCATATTGGAGCCCGCTGGCGCACTGGCCGTCGCCGGTGCTAAGGCTTATCTGGAACGCATGTCGGGCCAAAAAACGCCTCTGCGCGATGAAAGTTTGGTGGCGATCGCTTGTGGCGCCAATATGAATTTTGATCGCCTGCGCTTTGTAGCCGAGCGCGCAGAAGTGGGTGAAGCGCATGAGGCGGTGTTTGCTGTCACGATTCCAGAAGAGCGCGGTAGTTTTCGCCGTTTTTGTCATTTAGTGGGCGCCCGCGCGATTACAGAATTTAACTACCGCATCAATGACGAAAAACTTGCGCATGTTTTCGTGGGACTGCAAGTAGCGAATCGAACTGAGCCCGCAAAGATAGGCCGCCAATTCGAAAAGCAGGGATTCAAAACCATGGATCTCACACACGATGAACTGGCCAAACTGCACATACGCCATTTAGTGGGTGGCAAGAGTGCTCTGGCGAATGGCGAATTGCTTTATCGCTTTGAGTTTCCCGAACGTCCGGGTGCGCTAATGCGTTTTCTGGACAGCCTAGCGCCTAGCTGGAACATCAGCCTGTTTCACTACCGCAGCCAAGGGGGTGATGTAGGGCGGGTTTTAGTGGGCTTGCAGGTACCCAAAGCCGAGATGCGGGCATTCCGTGAGTTTCTTCCTACCCTGGGTTTTCGCTCGTGGGATGAAACCAGTAATCCGGTCTATCGCCTATTCCTGTAAGCTGCGCGCCATCCTGTTAATTGCTGCTCATATCCATGGATAACTCCACGCCGGCCTCTGGTTCACCTCTGGGCAAAAGTTCTGTCTACGTCAACGAATACGACCCGCATTTATTATTTTCTATCCCGCGGGCCGAAAAGCGTATCGAGCTGGGTATTGCCAGCCCTCTGCCTTTTTTTGGCATGGACGTATGGACCGCCTATGAAATCTCGTGGCTTAACCTGCGAGGCAAGCCTCAGGTGGCTATTGCCACACTCTTGGTACCGGCGGATACACCCAATATTGTTGAATCCAAATCCCTAAAGCTTTATCTCAATTCGTTTAATCAATCGAGACTTGCCGGGTCGGAAACGCTACTCGATTTACTACTTGTCGATCTCTCTTCGGCCTTTGGTGCGCCCATACAAATTAAGCTCACGCTTAGTAGTGAATTCGCCAGCATGAAAATGGCTGAGTTTGACGGTCAACTACTTGATCGCTTAGATATTGAAGTTGATGCTTACTCTCCGGACAAACAACTTTTGCGCGTAAATACTTCCGCGCCTCCCATAGAAGAAAAACTGGTTTCACATTTACTCAAATCGAATTGCCCTGTGACGAATCAACCCGACTGGGCCAGCATACAAATTCATTACGTTGGACATGCTATTGATCAAGAGGGATTGTTGAAATATCTGATTGGATTTCGCTTACATCAGGGATTCCATGAGCACTGCGTTGAACGAATTTTTACAGAGCTAATGAGCGAATGCCGCCCCACGAAACTTCTGGTGCTGGCTCGTTACACACGTCGTGGTGGGATAGACATTAACCCGTGGCGCAGTAATTTTTCACTTTCAAAAATGCCATCTAATGCCCGAAATGCAAGGCAATAGCCCGTCTTTGCAACTATTTATTTTTTACGATTGCCAGACCGGCCAAGCAGGTATAAATTTATTGCCCTAAAGGAAGAATTAGCCTTACAAGAAGATGAAGTCCCCTATAATCGCTGCTTGGAGCCTTATCCGCGCTTAGGCCTCACAGCAAAGATAGCCACACAAAGGTTCGCCTTGAACGTAAATTGTCAGCCTTTGATTTATTTCACACTGCGACGCAAAGTAGTCAGCGCTCGTATTCATGCGAGTTGTATCGTCGCCATACTGCCCTAGTATCATGACCCATCTTAGCCAAATTCTTGCAGAACAAAATATCGTGCTCGATCTGGAGTGCTCAAGTAAAAAACGAGCGTTCGAACAAGCCGGACTAATTTTTGAAAACAACTGTGGTATTGCTCGCTCTACCGTCTCTGACAATCTGTTTGCGCGCGAACGATTGGGCTCTACAGGGCTGGGGCACGGCGTTGCAGTACCCCACGGAAGAATCCGGGGATTAAAATCGCCTCTGGCGGCCTTTGTGCGCTTGTCTGAGCCAATTCCTTTTGAGTCTCCCGATGGCGAGCCCGTCAAATTACTGATCTTTCTGCTTATTCCCGACAATGTGACGCAACAGCATCTGGAAATCCTTTCCGAAATTGCAGAAATGTTTTCCGATAAAGGCTTCAGAGCTGAGTTGGCAGAAGATAGCGATGTCCAATCGCTACACACAAAACTCGTTAACTGGCATCCTGCCGAGCGGAATGTGGCCTGAGTTTATTTGTGATTGTCACTTCGTCAGTCTCACTCGCACTTAAAACAAATCCCGGCCCTGCTTCTCCATGCCTCTGACGACCCCCCTCTCGATACAAGAACTCTTTGATGACAATCTCGACGCCCTGAAACTGAGCTGGCTGGGCGGACAAGCGGGTGCCAATGGCGTGATCGTGGGTGATGCCGTTTCTGCTGCCGACCAAATCGGGCACTTAAACTTAATTCATCCTGGACGTATTCAGGTGTTTGGTCACGAAGAGGTGTCTTATCTCGCGCATATTTCTGAACAATCCAGAATGGCGCAAACACGTGAGCTAGTTGCTGGTAAACCACCTGCATTAATCATGGCGCAGTCATTACTGCCTCCACCTTTTATCGTCGACGTTTGTAATGAGCATGGCATTCCTTTGATTGCAACGCCGCTGCCTTCTGCGCAGGTGATTGATTATCTGCGTGTCTATCTTTCAAAAAAACTTGCTGCACGCGTCACCATGCATGGCGTCTTTATGGATGTGCTGGGCGTGGGAGTATTAATTACGGGTGAATCGGGCTTGGGTAAAAGTGAGCTTGGGTTGGAACTCATATCGCGCGATCATGGCTTAGTCGCCGATGACGCGGTCGAGTTTGCGCGCATTGCTCCCAATATGGTCGAGGGTCGCTGCCCGCCGCTATTACAAAATCTTTTGGAAGTGCGTGGACTGGGTTTATTAGATATACGTGCCATCTTCGGTGAAACAGCCGTGCGCCGAAAAATGCGACTGAAATTAATTGTTCATCTCGTGCGTCGTAAAACACTGGAAGAAAATTATGAACGTCTGCCGCTTGATCAGCAAAATGAAGATGTCCTCGGATTACCTATACGTAAAGTAGTCATTCCTGTCGAGGCGGGTCGAAATATCGCTGTGCTGCTCGAAGCCGCTGTACGAAACACAATATTGCAACTGCGTGGCATAGATACCTTAGCCAATTTTATGGAGCGCCAGCAGCGCGCCATGGGTGAAGAATAAATGCGCATTACGCTCATTACAGGTATTTCTGGCTCTGGCAAATCTGTCGGCCTTAACGCCTTGGAAGATGCAGGCTTTTTTTGCGTGGACAATCTGCCACCGTCGCTGTTGCGAGCCTTAGTTGAAACACGCACTAACGAAGGCGCACAAAATCTGGCAGTTGCTGTTGATGCGCGCAGCGCCACATCCCTCAGTGAGTTGCCAGCAGATATAGCCTGGCTGCGTGATCAAGGTCACCATGTAGAAGTCATTTTTCTCACTGCAAAAACTGAATCGCTAATCAATCGTTTTTCTGAAACTCGCCGCAGCCATCCACTGTCACACCGAATCGCACCGGACGCACAACCCTCGGATATTCCAACGTTAGTAGAGTGTATTTGGCAAGAACGAGAAATGCTCTCCGCAATAGAAGGCTTGGGGCATCTGATTGACACGTCGGGTTTATCCGCTAATCAGCTACGCGCCTGGATTAAAGAATTAGTG
>JAULVH010000089.1:0-5860 GCA_032111105.1 Burkholderiaceae bacterium
AGCTGTAACAAACAAAGCGTCGCTCACTTTGCTGTTGAGTATAGTGGGACGCGCATCTTTCATGTAACGTTCTATCCACACTCTGGCTTCTTCGCCAAACGGAACTAAGCGGGTTTTATTGCCCTTACCTGTAATACGCAAAACTCCTTCATTCATGCCCACTTCAATTGCTTTGAGAAGAACCAACTCCGAAACACGTAAGCCACTTGCGTACATAACTTCAAGCATAGTGCGGTCGCGCAGACCCAGGGGTGTTTTAACATCAGGAGCAGCGAGCAGTGATTCTACGTTTTGCTCAGAGAGTGTCTTGGGAAATCGGGGAGGCTGCTTTGCAGATTTCAGCTTTAAGCTTGGATCGACCTGGATACGTCCATTACGTAAAGCGTAGTGATAAAAACGTCGGAGCACCGCCAGTCGGCGATTAGATGAACTCGCTTTCGTATTCGCGTGTCGAAAAGCAAAATAACTATTGAGATCTATTTCGGTAACGTCGTAAAGATTTTTATTGTGCTCCGTGTGCAACCAAGCAGCAAATAACAAAATATCGCGCTTATAGGCGTCGAGGGTGTTGCGAGACAACCCATCTTCCAGCCACAAGGCATCACAGAATTCATCTGCGATTTCCTGACCAACGGACGATGGCTTATCGGTTGTTAGTGTCATCAAAATCCAGGCACTTGTTCATGCCTTAGCAACCAACGTTTTACATTCTGATGAAAACCACCGTCATGACGTGCAAAACCTCCTATTCCGCCCGTAGCTGTTACCCGATGACAAGGAATAATCAAGGGATACCAATTTGCACCGCATGCCTGTCCAACCGCTCGTGGAGCGGATCCTATGCGCTTAGCAACCTGAGCATAGGTCAAGACAGTGCCTCGAGGAATAGCATTAATAACGCTCCAGACTTTGCGCTGATGATCAGTACCCACGATAGGTAAATCGATATCGAATTCGTGATCAGGATTTTTTAAATAAGCCAGCACCTGTTTTGCGATTTTTTTTGAGATCGGATCTTGACCAGGCTTGGCTTCGTAGTGTGGCGGAAGATACGTGAGCTCATGCAGCTGCTCATGTTCGACGCGTATACCAATGGCACCAAACGGAGCCTTCACAATAGATGAAAATAAATCCGCCGTTTGATTAGTCATCGACAGCTCTCCACGATGAAAAGATTTATCAGGTCAATCCGAGATTCATCCGCCAAACAACAACCGTGGCAGCCAGAGTGACAACTGCGGTACGTAGGTTATCAGCATTAAAAATCCCAACATGGTAAATAACCACGGCAACACGGCTACTGTTAATTCAGTAATCCCCATCTTGGTAATGCCAGAGGCCACATAGAGATTTAATCCCACCGGAGGATGGCACATACCGATTTCCATATTGACCACCATGATGATTCCGAAGTGCACAGGATCGATACCCAACGCAACTGCTACCGGAAAAAGTATCGGCGCCATGATCAGTACGATGGATGAAGGTTCCATCACATTGCCTGCCAATAGCAACAAAAGATTCACCACTAGCAAAAAGCTGACTTGCCCCAAACCCTTATCCATGATCCAGCCCGCCATCGCTTGCGGTATTCCTTCACTGGTCATTAAAAATGAGAAAAGTACGGCATTTGTAATGATGTAAAGCAGCATGGCTGACATGGACGCCGAGCCTAACAACACTTTACCTATCTGGGGCAAACGCAAATCGCGATACACAAATACTGCAATGATGAACGCGTACACAGCCGACATCGCTGCCGCTTCTGTTGGTGTGAACATGCCACTGTAGATGCCGCCCATGACCACCACAATTAACAACAAGCCCCACACACTTTCACGGAATGCCTGCCAGCGCTGGCGCCAGCTTGCGCGTGGCATACGTGGGTAATCTTTGCTGCGCGCCAGTACCCAGGTAGTTACGCCCAGCAAAAATGCCAGCATCAAACCAGGGATAACGCCAGCGACAAATAATTTTCCTACAGAGGTATTGGTAGAAACTGAATACATCACCATCACGATGGATGGAGGTATCAAAATTCCTAAAGCACCTGAAGTCGTAATGACTCCGGCACCAAATGATTTTGGATAGCCTTGCTTAATCATCGCTGGCACTAATATGGAACCAATCGCTACCACTGTCGCCGGTGACGACCCCGATACCGCAGCAAACAAAGCGCACGCCATCACACCCGACAAGGCTAGTCCACCGTGCCAATGCCCCACCATGGAAGTGGCAAATGCAATCATTCGTCGTGCCACACCACCATGAGTGAGGAAATTTCCAGCCAGGATAAAAAACGGAATCGCCATGATTTCGAATTTTTCTATGCCGGTAAATAACTTTAAGGCGACGGCCTGTACTGGCACGTCGGTCATGGCGAATAAAAAGGTGAGTACTGTTAAGCCCAGCGCAATCGATATGGGCATGCCGCTCAACATCAGGGCGATGAGTAACGCAAATATAAACAGCGTGTTCATTGTCTGCCCTCCGCTGCATCCTCAACCAGTCCTTCGACATGCGCATGGTCATGCACCGGTAGTTCGCCACCTTGAACAAAATTCCAGCTCACCTGCAAAAACCGAAAACACATCAAAGCCGAACCCAGCGGTATAGCGAGGTACACAATCCAAATAGGTACTTCAAGTACCTCGGAGGTACTTGATGTGCCCGACAGTTCGTAGACGAAATCTGCACCCAGCGCAGCGATGATCCCTGTAAATGTGGCTCCTGCTAATAAGCCAAACAAAACGAATTTTCGCTTCAAGGGCGTATCAAGACGATTAATCACCACATCAACGCCTACATGAATACCTGTGCGCACACCGTAGGCTGCGCCAAATTTAGCCATCCAGACAAACATATAGATGGTGATCTCCTGAGCCCAGCTGGTATTTAATCGCAGTAGAAAATCCTGCACTAATGGTATTGGCAGGCCCGAAGCATAGCGATGTACTACTGCCACAAAAATTACCAATGTGGCAGCGGCCATTAAAAAGGCAATCAACCATTCTTCTATGTGATCGAGAAATTTCATCGTGTGATATCCGCTTATGCTGCGCACAAAAAAATACTTTATTTACCCGCTGCCGCTTTGCTGGCTGCTGCAATTAAATCCTTACCGATACGTTCTTCCATAGTTTTATGTACGGGTAGCATCACTTTACGCCATTCTGATTTTTCGGCTTCACTAGGCGTGTATACGGTTGTCTTTCCTGATTTACGTATAGCTTCGAGAGCCTGTTCATTTTCTTGCTGCGCTATTTTATTCGCATACTGCGTGGCTTCCTTCATAGCCAAGTCGAGCTGGCTACGTATATCAGCTGGCAGCTTTTCCCAGAATTTTTTGTTCACGACGACTGCATAACCAATATACCCATGATTCGTTACGGTCATGTGCTTTTGGACTTCATGCATTTTTTGGGTATACAAATTCGAAGGTACATTTTCCAGACCATCCACCACACTCGTCTTCAACGCCTGATACACCTCAGAAAAAGCCATCACCTGAGGATTGGCTCCCAATACTCTCATTTCTTCGTCGAGTACCTTGGAAGCTTGAATTCGCAGCTTCAGCCCTTTCACATCTGATGGGGCATGCATAGGGCGATTCGAGGACATGATCTTAAAACCGTTATCCCAAAACGACAGGCCGATCAAACCCTTGGGCTCAAGCCTTTTTAACATTTCTTGTCCGACGGGGCCGTTGGTCACACGCTCAAGTGAGGCCTGATCAGTAAACAGATACGGAAGATCAAATAATTCAAATTCTTTAATGCCTAGCGGGCCAAATTTCGCCATCGACGGTGCCAGCATCTGCACTGCTCCCAGCTGTAACGCTTCTAGCTCTTCTTTGTCTTTGTAGAGCGTGCTGTTCGCAAATATCTCTATCTTGACGCGCCCCTTAGTGGCTGCTTCTGCTAATTCCTTGAATTTCTCAGCAGCTTTTCCTTTAGGGGTATCTTTCGCTACCACATGACTAAATTTGATAACGATAGGCGATTGCGCCCACGCATTCATACTCAGTACTAACAACAACCATACCAAAGCAAACAAGGAACGATGAATCATAGGAATCTCCAAAGGTGCGTGACTAGCCATTTAATGTCGGGTCGGCGCGTATTGTCTCTGCTGTTGCGGTGTATGACAACCATCAGAGTGACTTAGGGCGATTAAAACATCGAATTGACCGCAGGTCGGTAAGATTGGCCGAATGTCGTACCATCGGGCTTCAATTCTGTATGTATATATGAACGTACTCACCTTACTGCTGCCAGATTTTCTACTCATACTTTTAGGTTATTTACTCATCCGCATCACGGACTGGGGAAATGATTTTTGGGCCGGGCTGGAAAAACTCGTGTACTTCGTGCTATTTCCGGCACTGCTATTTGTCTCGACCTCACGTACCCCACTCGACTTTCATGCCACCGGCAAGCTATTACAAGTGGCGCTCATTGTTGTCACTTGCGGCATTGCTCTGGGCTGGTTAGCCAAACCACTCTTTAAACCCGGGCACATGATTTTTGAATCGGGCGTACAGACTGCGTTTCGCTTTAACTCCTATGTAGGTTTAGCTGTCGCATTTCGTTTGGGCGGTGAGCAAGGCACAGCGCTCATGGCGCTGATCATCGGCTTTGCTGTCCCCATTGCCAATATGGCAGCTGTGCATGCGCTAGCGTATCGCAGTAAAGGTAGCCTACTCAAAGAGATGGCGAAAAATCCTCTGTTACTGGCTACTGTCAGCGGCACGCTATTTAATTTGTTGGGTGGCTCGCTACCCGAAGTCATGGTGCACCTGCTAACCCGCATGGGAAGCGCATCTATCGCACTGGGTTTGCTCATGGTAGGCGCAGGATTAAAACTGAAAGGCCTGTCCGAGGCACGCGGTATTAGCGCCTACTTTATTACTGTGAAGCTGATCGTATTACCAGCACTCGCACTGTTTTTATCCAGAGCGTTTGAATTGCCACCATTACAAATGCAAATAGCAGTGATGTTTTGTGCGTTGCCTACAGCATCGAGTGCCTATGTACTAGCCGCTCGTATGGGTGGTAATGCGCCTCTCGTAGCATTTTTAATTTCTGCAGGCACGCTACTGTCTATCGTCACGTTACCCATATGGTTACTGCTGGCTGCTTAAGCTATGGTGCGCCGTGTTGACCTAACGCCCACACCACATGCTCTCGCACTAGCTCAGATGTATGAGTGCGACGCGATTCTAATGCGCTAATTAATTCAGGATCGTTGGCTTGAGTAACAGCTGCATTACCCAAAGCGACGGCAATATTACGCAACCATCGCTCATGCCCAATACGTCGAATTGCACTGCCCGCCAGCCGTTGATTAAATTCTTCTTCAGTCCAGGCAAATAAATCGATTAAGGTCGATTTATCCAGATCATGCCGCACATCAAAATCAGGCAGCGTGCTGCGCTGAGCAAATTTATTCCAGGGACACGCTAACTGACAATCATCGCAACCTAATACGCGATTTCCTATCAAGGGTCTGAATTCGATTGGAATGCTGCCTTTGAGTTCTATAGTGAGATACGAAATACAACGACGTGCATCGAGTTTGTAGGGTGCCACAATGGCTTGAGTTGGGCAGACATCGATACACGCGGTACATTCACCGCAGTGTGAGCTGATAGGTTCATCTGAAGGCAAAGGCAGATCGGTATAAATTTCGCCTAAAAAAAACATCGATCCCGCTTCACGATGCAACAGCAACGTATGCTTGCCACGCCAACCCAAACCCGCACCTCTTGCGAGTTCAACTTCCATCACAGGGGCTGAATCAGTAAAGACACGAAAACCGAAATGCCCTATCTCTGCTGATATTTTTTCTGCTAATTTTT
>JAULVH010000089.1:5870-14088 GCA_032111105.1 Burkholderiaceae bacterium
AAGCCCAGCTTTAGCAGCCAGTGGCCGTTCCAGCACCGGCGCTGAATCGACAAAAGGCCGAAAACCAAATTCGCCTTGAACTGCACTGATTTTGTCGGCCAGTTGTTTGAGTTTCTGTCGGATGATTTTGTGATAATCGCGACCCCGTGCGTAGACTGAAACCACCGCCGCCCGAGGATCAGATTGCCTGGCTTCTTCCTGCTCACGCCAATCCACGGCAGCATCACGCGGCAAATAATCCATCCTCACACTAATCACCCGCAACGTGCCAGGAACCAGTTCAGCAGGACGAGCACGCATCACACCATGAGCGGCCATGTAATCCATCTCGCCATGAAAGCCCGCATCTAACCACTGCTGTAGGCTATGTTCTGCTTCACCCAAATCCACATCGGCAATTCTGGCCTCGGCAAAACCCAATTCGTTAGCCCACAAACGTATCTGTTTAACCAACGCGGTGGCTTGCTCAGCAGTGACATTAGGTAAAGACACAGAAAATTCCGTTGTAAGACGAGTGAGAAGCGTAGAAAATGGTTGGGTTATCTTTGAACCCTGGCCATTGTAAGAGATGCAGCACTGGAGAACCCACCTTAACGACGAAGAGGGCACCCAAGCACTGGGGGCGGCGCTGGCTCGTGTACTCCAACCGGGTTTGTCTATCTACCTGCATGGCGAGCTGGGCGCAGGCAAAACCAGTCTGACGCGCGCACTACTGCATGCCGCTGGCCACCAGGGACGCGTAAAAAGTCCTACATACACCTTACTTGAGCCGTATGCCATCACGCTCAACGAGTTACCCATAGAGCTGCTGCATTTTGATCTCTACCGCATGAACACTCCCGAAGAATTCACCGACGCAGGTTTTCGTGATTATTTTGATTCAAACCGAATATGCATCGTGGAGTGGCCGGAGCGAGCCGAAAATCTTCTGCCTACAGCAGATATGAATATTTTCCTCACTGTCGAAGAGCACGGTCGTGGGGTAGAATTGCGCGCGAACTCTGATCAGGGCGCTTCATGTCTCAACCAACTACACTTCAGCCCAAATTGTTGAAAACTGCTTCCCGTCGAACTGTATTAAAAGCTGGTGCCACACTGCTGCTATCACTGCTAGGTCATAGCGCAGCACGTGCGGCACAAATTGTTGCTGTGCGCGTTTGGCCTGCCAAAGACTACACCCGCGTTACGCTGGAAAATGACAGCAAACTCAATGCCACCCATTTCACCATTAAAGACCCGCACCGGTTGGTAGTCGAAATCGAAGGCGTTGATCTCGACACCAAGTTGAAAAGCTTGGTGGCAAAAATTCAATCGAATGATCCCTACATAGCGCAAGTGCGTGTAGGGCAAAATCGTCCGGGTGTAGTCAGGCTGGTGTTTGACCTCAAAGAAGAAATACAACCCCAGGTCTTTACGCTAGATCCGGTGGGCGAGTACAAACACCGACTGATTTTTGATCTGTACCCACAGACACCGTCTGATCCGATTGCCGAATTACTTAAAAAAAGCACCACCCCACCTGGCGCAATTGAAAAACCACCTGTCGAGTTGCCCGACACAGCCAAAGCTTCCGACGACGATGATAGTGATGGGCAAAAACTCACCCGACTAGTCACCATAGCACTGGATCCGGGCCATGGCGGCGAAGATCCCGGTGCCGTTGGGCGCGGAGGTAGTTTTGAAAAAAATGTTGTGCTGTCGATTGCGCGTCGATTAAAAACCCGGCTTGAACAACAAGCCAACGTTCGTGTAATGCTCACTCGCGATGGAGATTACTTTGTGCCCTTGAACGTGCGCGTGCAAAAAGCGCGCAAAGTACAAGCTGATTTATTTGTCTCTATTCATGCGGATGCGTTTGTTGAACCTACCGCAAGAGGCTCATCCGTTTTTGCGTTATCAGAAAAAGGGGCTAGCTCAACAGCTGCACGCTGGCTGGCCAACAAAGAAAATGCGGCTGATCTGATTGGTGGCATCAATATACGCAGCAAGAACCAGCATCTGGCCAGCGTATTACTCGATTTATCAACCACCGCACAAATCAATGACAGCTTAAAGCTGGCCAAATCTGTGTTGGGTGAAATCGGTACCATCAATCGCTTGCACAAAGCTCAAGTAGAACAAGCAGGATTTGCGGTACTTAAGGCGCCCGACATTCCCAGCATACTGGTGGAAACTGCCTTTATTTCTAATCCAGAAGAAGAAGCACGCCTAAGCGATGAAAACTACCAGGATCAAATGGCAGACGCGCTCATGCGCGGCATACGCAAATATCTCTTGAAGCACCCCAGCTTAATTCGCCGTCGCCTGACGTAAACGGCGCTAGTAGCCTTGGGACCCTTATCGTCTTAAGCTGCAGTATGCGTGACTGATGATCTGAAAAATAGGTAACGCCTAGTCGGCCGATGGCCGGCGAAAATTTTTCAAAAATCGTAGCGCTGCTGCCAACACCACTGGAACAACCGCTGCGGCCACGCCTATCAACACAATGGTGTTGAGGTGGTTTCGTATGACAGGAATATTTCCAAAAAAATAGCCGGCAGCGACCAAGGTTATTACCCAAAATAATGCGCCACTCACGTTGTACATCTGAAAGCGGCCTAAACTCATACCTGAAATTCCCGCGACAAACGGCGCGAAAGTACGCACCACCGGCAGCCAGCGCGCTAACACTATCGTTTTGCCGCCGTGCGCATCAAAAAACACGTGTGTTTTTTCCAATGCTGACCTGTCTAACCACCGATAGTTATTCGTGTAGGCTTTCTGACCAATAGCACGACCCACGTAATAGTTCACTGTGTTGCCTGTGACCGCTGCCACCACCAATAAGCTAATGAGCAGCGTGGCGTTCATAGAGCCTGTTGCGCAAAACGCACCGCCCATGAAGAGCAAGGTATCGCCCGGAAGAAACGGAAAAATAACCAATCCCGTTTCAGCAAACACAATACCGAACAGCAGCGCATAAACCAAAGCGCCATAAGAATCCAGCATGCTGCCCAAAGATTTATCGATGTGCAGTATCAGATCCAGCAATTGAGAAAATTCCATGCGTGTGGGTACTATTAATGAAATGAGCGCAGATAATACACCGCCACCGCGGGTTCAACGCAGCTTAGTCGTGCGAAGTTAACATCTGCACCCCACCGGTATAATCCACTGTATGCCCTCAAACGTCTTACACAGCGTCATACGCGCACTGCCTGACCAGTTGATTTCTCAGATCGCCGCCGGTGAAGTGATCGAGCGGCCATCGGCTGTAGTCAAAGAGTTATTGGAAAATGCATTGGATGCGGGTGCGACCGAACTCACTATTCGCATAGAGGCCGGCGGCATTAAACGAATTTCCATCACTGATAACGGCAGCGGCATACCGCCCGACCAATTACCCTTAGCGCTAGCGCGCCATGCCACCTCCAAAATTTCCAGTCTTATTGATCTGGAAAATGTCATGACCATGGGCTTTCGGGGAGAAGCGCTTGCTTCCATTGCCTCGGTAGCACAATTGAGTATTATTTCGCGCAGCGCAGATCAAGCACACGCTTGGCAAGTCTATGGGCACGCGCCCGATCAAATCGCTCCGGCATCCGGAACTCAGGGCACCGTCATTGATGTGCAAGAGTTATATTTCAATACACCTGCTCGTCGCAAATTTTTAAAATCCGAACCAACAGAATTTAGTCATTGCGCTGAAATTGTTCGTCGTATTGCCTTGTCGCGTCCCGATGTTCGATTTACGCTGACCCATAACGGAAAAGCCATAGACCATTGGAAGGAAAGCTCTTCAGATCAGCGTTGTGCACAGATACTGGGAGATGAATTTTCTAATGCATCGCTGTCAATTTCAGAGCAAGCCGGCCCGCTGCAGCTAAACGGCTTAATCGGTTTACCTACCGCTGCACGTTCGCGCGCTGATTCGCAATATTTTTATGTCAATGGTCGATTCGTTCGCGACAAGCTACTTACTCACGCTGTACGTTCTGCTTATCAGGATGTATTGCATGGCGATCGCTTTCCATCCTATGTAATAAAACTCGATCTGGATCCCTCATTAGTGGATGTGAATGTTCATCCTTCAAAAATTGAAGTTCGCTTTCGTGACAGCCGGGCAGTACATCAATTTGTATTCCACGCTATACATCGCGCACTGGCCCGCACATCAGCAACGGCACAAGGAGAGTCTCCTACGCCCTTGCCTGCCTCCGCGAATAATTTGCAATGGATAAATACGCGCCCTCGCCAAACATCGTTGGGCATTGCCCAAGAAACATCCAGGTATGGCAGTTTTTTCTCGAGTGATTCGCAAACGTCAACACCACAGACCACCAGCACGTGGTCGCCACCGGCCTCACCAGACAGCGAACATCCTCTGGGTTTTGCACTGGCACAGTTACACGGCATTTATATACTAGCTCAGAATAATCAAGGCCTGGTTTTAGTTGATATGCATGCCGCCCATGAGCGCATTCTGTATGAACAATTTAAACACTCATTGGAATCAGAATCTGTACAGCTACAACCACTACTCATACCTGTGACATTTATCGCTGACACCATGGATGTCACGACAGCAGAAGAAAACCAGGAAACTCTTTCTGCACTGGGTTTTGATATTGCGGCGATGTCTCCGACCACATTAGCCATACGCGCCATTCCCGCATTACTAAAAAATAGCGATGCTGAATCATTAGCACGTGATGTGTTGCGCGACTTGCGTGAATTCGGTGGATCACATGTATTAGTCGAGCGTCGCAATGAATTACTGGGCACACTGGCTTGCCATACCGCCGTGCGCGCCAATCGCCAACTCACCGTAACAGAAATGAATGCCCTGCTACGGCAAATGGAAGTGACTGAACGCTCGGATCAATGTAACCACGGTCGTCCAACCTGGGTGCAATTGGCTGTTTCTGATCTCGACAAGCTGTTTTTGCGCGGACAATAAGTCCACACCGCATGAGCCAACCACCGCTGCCACAATTTGGCCATGCACCGATACTGGTGCTGGTTACTGCAATGTTGATGATGCAGCCGCTATCAACCGATTTATATCTCGCTTCACTGCCTAGTTTAGGCAATGAATTCTCGGTACCTGTCTCTACCGTTCAATTAACACTATCACTGTTTGTGATGGGATTTGGTAGTGCGCAGTTGATAGTGGGGCCCCTGTCTGATCGCTTTGGACGTCGACCTGTTTTACTCGCCGGATTAGCACTGTATTTAGTAGCGAGTGCTGCCTGTGGTTTGTCATCCTCAATACAACTCTTAATTACTGCGCGCTTTGTACAAGCCCTGGGCTGCTGCTCAGCGGTGATGATTGCGCGTGCCATCGTGCGGGATGCCTACGCACCTGAGCACAGTGCGCGCGTAATTGCACGAGCGAGCACCTGGATTTCAGTGGCACCCATAGTCGGACCTATACTAGGCTCGGTGATGCAAGTTAATTTTGGTTGGCGCGCCGCTTTTGTCGTATTGGGATTTTTTTCTGCTGCGCTATTGATTGCTAGTATTTTGCGTCTGCCAGAAACAAATGAACATAAAGATCCACAGGCTACTAATTTCGTCGGGTTGATGGCAAATTACCGTTTGGTACTTGGCGCACGCGAATTTTGGATACATGTGTTGCCGGCGGCTTTGTCGTATGGCTCAATTTTTATGTTCATCTCTGGATCACCCTTTGTACTAATACGCATACTAGGCGTGCCAGTGGAATGGTTTGGTGTGTGCTTTGGCTTAGCTGTATCCGGCTATATGACTGGTACGCTGGTATGCCGCAGATTACTCATGACTATCAGCGGTAAACAAGCACTACGTATAGGTACAGCTTGCTCACTGGGTGGTGGAATTTATTTTTTACTTGCGACTCTACTAGGCTGGTGGCATTGGAGTATGGTGGTGTTAGCGATGTTTATCACCATGGTTGCTCATGGAATTAACTTCCCTGTCACGCAAGCAGGTGCTGTGGCACCCTTTGCTAAACAAGCGGGTACAGCGGCAGGCTTGATGGGTGCGATCATGATGGCGTTTGCTTTCATCGTCGGCAGCATCGTCGGCGCTACACATAACGGAACTCTGTACCCGATGGCGATACTTTCCTGCGTAATCGGTACGCTAAGTTTTGCTTCCGTGCGATGGCTGTCACCAAAAATTTCTCAGCCATGACACCATCTAAGCCACTCGTCGTCGCCATCATGGGGCCGACCGCATCTGGTAAAACTGCAGCTGCACTGGCCATCGCTAAAACGATACCATGCGAAATTATCTCGGTAGATTCAGCGCTGATTTATCGCGGCATGAATATAGGCACAGCTAAACCTAGTGATGAAGAACGCTCGCAAGTACCGCATCATTTAATCGACATACTTGATCCCAGTCTCTCGTATTCAGTCAAACAATTCAGAGAAGACGCTTTACGATTAATTAGCGATATTCAATCGCGATCCAAGCTGCCTTTGCTGGTTGGCGGCACCATGCTGTACTTCAAGGCATTGCGTGATGGCCTGGATGATTTACCGTCTGCCGATCTGGCCTTGCGTGCGCAGTTAGATATGGAAATTGCGCGCCACGGCACTGCCGCACTGCATACACGTTTGCGTGAACTCGATCCGATCACGGCAGATCGTTTGAATCCCAGTGATACACAGCGCATACAACGAGCGATGGAAATTATTCTGCTCAGCGGAAAAACCATGTCATCGCAATTGGCCCAAGCAGAGAAACCCGAACTACCCTTTGAATTAATGTCGTTAGCGCTTGAGCCTTCTGATCGCAAAGTGCTGCACGATCGCATTGCCAGTCGCTTCGACGCCATGCTGGAAGCTAAACCCGGTCTGCTGGATGAAACAACAGCACTCAAACAACGTAGCGATCTTCATACCGGCCTACCTTCCATACGCTGCGTAGGCTATCGACAGGCCTGGGACTACCTGGAGGGGAATATCGATCACGCACAGCTTCGTGAAAAAGGCATCGCCGCTACGCGCCAACTCGCAAAACGCCAACTCACCTGGTTGCGCAGCATGCCCGACCGGCACGTCATCGACTGCCTGTCGGCCGACCCGACCGAACAGATACTCAGCCTTGTGGCTGCCAGGCTCGGTTGACACGTCGTGGCCCTGAAGGGATAATCGCCGGCTTCGTGGTGATATAGCTCAGTTGGTTAGAGCACAGCACTCATAATGCTGGGGTCGGTGGTTCAAATCCACCTATCACCACCAAAATTCATTTAAAACAAGCACTTAGAGAAATCTGAGTGCTTTTTTTACGCCTAAATTAAGTGCCGCTCTGACGTCAATTTTTGCTATTTGAACACCATAAAATCTGCAAAAACCAAACAAACTACTCTGCCTGTTGGCGAGTTATGGGTAAATTAGGTGAGGCGATCTCTACGTATCCGTTGGCGCCCACTCGCGATTCACTTAGCTTCTACGTTGCGCAGTCAGGCTGTATCGCCATAAAAACATAATGAATTAGCATCTCCCTTAGTACTCAAGGAGACTTCCATGAAAAAATTACTCTGCATACTCTGGCTACTCATGAGCATTTCTTCCGCCTACGCACACCCACAAGATGGCATGTCACCTGAAGATTTAATGCACTACTACCTAAAGGTATTCAACGAAGAAAATCTTCCTGCGCTGGAAGAGGTTTATCACTATCCGCATGTAAAAATAACCAACGGAAAACTAACGCACATCGAAAATACAACGACTCCCGTGATTGATTTCGATGGCTTAAAAAAAACTGGCTGGAAATACTCAAGAATTAATTCAGTCAAGGTACTGGCCGAAGGTGCTAATTCGGCATTAGTTGAAATGGTTTTTTCACGTTTTGACACATCAGACAAAGAATTTTTCCGCTCAGCCACCTTTTATGTGCTTACCAAGAGCAAAGGCTACTGGCAAATTATCAGCTTGAGCTCTGTTGGCAAGGTTGCCGGAGTAAAGTAGCCAAAATCACCCAGGCTGCAGCGATTCTCGCCACTATGAAGCCGCCAGCCTGAGAGGCGGACTAACGCCGTCCCTGCTATAATTTTGTGCATTAAACCCAGCAACGACCCCTTCGCTCGCCACCTTGGCGACGCCTGTTTGCCTCACTCTTTTTGGTCTGCATGCAAAAAAAATTATTCATCAAAACCTTTGGCTGCCAAATGAACGAGTATGACTCGGACAAAATGGCGGATGTATTAGACGTCTCTGAAGGTATCGTTAAGACCGACACCCCC
>JAULVH010000090.1:0-4459 GCA_032111105.1 Burkholderiaceae bacterium
ACCTTCAAAACCCCTGATTATCCATTGGGACTCCATTAAAAACCCCCGGCAAATCCGGGGGTTTTTAGTTTCTTGCACCAGCTCCTAAGGATTACCTGCCCTCGATCTTGGTTAGATCAAGGGCCCCTGTATCTGTGTGAGAGCCTGGCGAGACGCGTCCTTACATATACTCAATTAAGACGTCCCCAAATCCTGAGCAGGATACCTGGGTTGCGCCTTCCATCAAGCGAGCAAAATCGTAAGTTACTTTTCTTGAAGTAATGGATTTCTCCATGGAGCTTATGATCAGATCAGCCGCTTCAAACCATCCCATATGACGAAGCATCATCTCAGCTGAGAGTATCAGTGAACCTGGATTGACATAGTCCTTGCCTGCGTATTTTGGAGCGGTGCCATGCGTTGCTTCAAACATCGCTACAGAATCAGACAAATTCGCGCCCGGGGCAATACCAATACCGCCTACCTGTGCGGCAAGCGCATCGGAGATGTAATCGCCATTCAGATTGAGCGTAGCAATGACGCTGTACTCGTTTGGACGCAACAGGATTTGCTGCAAGAAAGCATCAGCGATCGAATCTTTGACGATGATTTCCTTGCCAGTCTTAGGATTTTTAAAGGTGCACCATGGGCCGCCATCGATGAGGGTCGCGCCAAATTCTTTTTGAGCCAATGCATACGCCCAATCACGGAAGCCACCTTCGGTGTACTTCATGATATTGCCCTTGTGAACAATAGTCAGGGAAGGCTTGTCGTTATCAATCGTGTATTGCAGCGCTTTGCGCACCAGACGTTCGGTACCCTCACGCGAGACCGGTTTCACACCAATACCCGAGGTTTGTGGGAAGCGAATCTTCTTCACGCCCATTTCCTTGATTAGGAAATCAATAACTTTTTTCGCTCCGTCCGTGCCTTCCTGCCACTCAATACCCGCATAGATATCTTCCGAATTCTCACGGAAGATCACCATATCGGTCTTTTCTGGTTCGCGCAGTGGTGACGGCACACCTTTAAAGTAGCGTACGGGACGCAGACAGACATACAAATCCAGCTCTTGGCGCAGCGCGACGTTGAGCGAACGAATACCGCCGCCTACAGGCGTGGTCAACGGTCCTTTGATCGACACCACAAACTCTTTTAATACGCTTAGCGTCTCTTCCGGCAACCAGACATCCGGTCCATAAACCCGAGTCGATTTTTCGCCTGCAAAAATCTCCATCCAACTGATTTTGCGTTTGCCGGCATAGGCCTTGGCAACGGCTGCATCTATCACTTTAATCATCACCGGACTAATATCAACACCAGTGCCATCGCCCTCAATATAAGGAATGATGGGGTTGTCGGGCACATCGAGGGAAAAATCTGGCCGGACTACAATTTTCTTACCCTCGGCGGGCACTTTAATATGTTGATACATCGTTATCTCCGAAGATTTTGGCGGAAAAAGAAATCGTATTTTGCGCCTTGTGAACAGCAAAATACTTCAATTAGGCTCACAGCGATATAGCTTGTTGGTCTTATATAAGACATAAGACTACATTTCATATTATGCACTAGAATTTCGCTGTTCGCTACAGAAACCAGTGTGCCACGAACTGGGCAACAGCACCTGCGCCCGTTAGGGCTATCCTTTGCTAACAATACACTGAACGACTACTTACGAACTTCTAATGTCATTGATTTTATTTAATAAACCATTTGGCGTAATGAGCCAATTTTCAGCTCATGCTACCCGCCCAACACTGGCCGCTTACATAGAGGTTCCGAATGTATACCCGGCTGGACGCCTAGATGCCGACAGCGAAGGCTTAATGCTTCTGACAAACAACGGCAAACTCCAGCAAGAGATTAGCCACCCCGATTATGGCAAAGAAAAAACCTATCTCGTGCAAGTTGAGGGGACGCCCAATGAACATCAGCTGCAAACGCTACAACTACCTATGGATTTAGGCGACTTCACTACGCGTGGCAGCCGCGCCGTCATGATCGAATCGCCTAACTGGTTATGGCAACGCAATCCCCCCGTGCGTGAACGACTCAGCATTCCCGTGGCGTGGCTATCGATCACCTTATCTGAAGGTAAAAACCGACAAATACGGAGGATGACTGCCGCTGTTGGCTTACCTACATTACGACTCATCAGAAGCGCTATCGGCCCATTTTCTCTGGCTAGCCATCCTATCTGGCCAGGAGAGTGGCGTCAGTTAGATGAAGATGAATGGCTGCGCTAGCGCTTGATTTCTGGTCATGCAGTTACAATCTAAATTCTTAAGTACTCGCCTTAAAATTTAATACGTGAATGCAGTGAAACACTCTATGAGCCTTTCCGCATTAGCGCATCACCCCACATCGCACACCATGAAAAAAATCCTGTTCACTGCGCTAATTGCTCAGATTTTTAACGTCACGCAAGCTCAGGCACAACAAAAATTCCCAGTCACCACCCTCAACCTGGGTATACATCTGGTGCAAGCCGAAGTCGCTGTGCGCGAGGAAGAGCGTGCGCAAGGACTGATGTACCGTGAAAAGATGGGCGTCAATGAAGGTATGGTATTTCGGTTTTCCGAAACGCGATTAGTCTGCATGTGGATGAAAAATACCCCCTTGCCGCTCTCAGTTGCCTTTATTGATGAGGCCGACACCATTATCAACATCGAGGATATGCAACCGCAGACTCAGGATGCGCACTGCGCAAAAAAGCCCGCGCGGTACGCGTTGGAAATGAATCAGGGATGGTTTAAACAAAAGAACCTCAAACCAGGAACCAAGGTAGGAGGGTTGCCAAAATAAAAACCCCAACTAGCTTTAAACCAGTCGGGGTTTGAATTGTTTGCCTGGAAGTTCCAGGCTGCGAAATTAGGCTAAGGCTTTGATCGCGGCAGAAAGACGGCTCTTGTGGCGAGCGGCTTTATTTTTATGGATGATTCTTTTGTCGGCGATTCTGTCGATAACTGACATGGATGTCTGGAAAACTAATGTCGCAGACGCTTTGTCGCCAGATTCAATTGCCTTACGAACTGCTTTGATCGCTGTGCGTAATGTTGAGCGCTGACTAGAATTGTGCGCATTCAACTTAAGTGCTTGCCTAGCGCGTTTGCGCGCTTGTGCGGTATTTGCCATGACTTGTTCCTGGGATAGAGCCAGGAGCACGGCTCCGGGCGGAATTGCGAAAAACGAAGATTATAGCGGGTTTTAATGACCTGAGCAAACCCTTGGTTGAGCTTTCAACAGTCTCCTGGCAGGCAATAATCCCCTTATCAAAGAAGCACCAATTAAATAAAACCGGGTGTAAATCAAGTAAAGATCAAAGCTGACACCTGGCTTCACTTGAGCGCGCATAGAGCAGCTGCACTGGCTCGCCATAAAATTCTCGACAAATCAGCGCCTCCCCCAATCCGCTTTATTTATTTATTTACTCATTTAATAACAAATAACCCGACTACCCTCGTCCATTTACTTTGGCCTGTATGCCCATCAATTATCGCGCTAACCCCAAAGCTGTCGCGCAACCTTAGCCTATTGTAAAAAACCTACCGCTATAATCGGTTGTTATGAATTTGCATAAAACGCTCGCCACCGTATCTGGCATGACGATGCTCTCTCGCATCACGGGACTGGTACGCGAGTTCCTGATAGCCCGAACTTTCGGTGCCTCTGTCTACACAGACGCCTTTTTTGTCGCCTTCCGCATCCCCAATCTGTTACGTCGCTTATTTGCAGAGGGGGCATTCTCCCAGGCCTTTGTACCGATACTTGCTGAATACAAAAACCAGCAAGGCCCACGCGCGACTCGCATACTGGTCGACCATGTAGCTACTGTCATGTTTTGGGTGTTGTTAGCTACCTCTGTGCTGGGTGTGATCGCTTCGCCAGTCATCGTACTCATGATGGCCAGTGGCTTTGCTAACGATCCACTAGCTATGTCGCTGTCAGTATCAATGACGAGAATCATGTTTCCCTACATCTTATTCATGTCATTAGTAGCGCTGGCTGGCGGCATACTCAATACATGGAGAGAGTTTCGTGTACCGGCATTTACACCTGTACTACTGAACCTCGCATTCATTTTTTGTTCGCTAATAATTGCCCCATATTTATCTCAGCCAGTGTTTGCTCTCGCCATTGCAGTCATCATAGGCGGCGTACTTCAACTCGGGCTACAACTGCCCGCACTGCGCAAAATTGGTATGCTGCCGCGCATAGGCATGAACCCGTTTGAAATTTTGGCGGATACAGGTGTACGCCGAGTGCTAAAGCAAATGTTACCGGCCACCTTCGCAGTATCTGCCGCACAGATTAGTTTAATTATTAATACCAACATCGCTTCCCATTTAACGGATGGCAGCGTTTCTTGGCTTTCGTATGCTGATCGCTTAATGGAATTACCCACGGGATTACTCGGCGTTGCACTGGGCACTATTCTTCTGCCCAGCTTGTCCAAGGCTCATGCCTGCGGCGACCA
>JAULVH010000090.1:4469-10295 GCA_032111105.1 Burkholderiaceae bacterium
ATGCCTGCAGCGGTTGCATTGATGGTTCTCTCGGTACCCATCACTAGTACGTTATTTCACTACGGCCGATTTGATGCATTGTCAGTCGACATGAC
The DNA here is from genome assembly GCA_032111105.1 of Burkholderiaceae bacterium. GTDB lineage: Bacteria > Pseudomonadota > Gammaproteobacteria > Burkholderiales > Burkholderiaceae_D > Pernthalerella. The sequence goes on from JAULVH010000090.1 coordinate 4,565, forward strand.
AGCCCAGGCATTAGTCGCCTATGGTGTTGGTTTGATGGGCCTCATACTAGTAAAAATTCTCGCTCCGGGTTTTTATGCCAAGCAAGACATCAGCACGCCCGTAAAAATTGGTGTGGGTGTATTGATTGCAACCCAGCTAATGAATTTGATTTTTGTACCCTGGATAGCGCATTCAGGTCTGGCACTATCAATAGGATTAGGCGCCACATTGAATGCTTTTTTCTTATTTATTATGCTGAGAAAAAATAAGATTTATCAGCCTGGGCCTGGATGGTTCCTGTTTATGACTCAACTGCTAGGCGCTATCTTCCTGTTAGCCGGAGTAGGCTTGTGGCTGGGATCGCAGTTTGACTGGATTAGCCTGCACTCAACACCGTGGACGCGTATAGGACTACTTTTCATGATTCTGATTGCCTGCGCAACGTGCTATTTCGCAGCATTGCTCGCCATGGGTATACGGCTTACAGATTTCAAACGCGAGTCAGAATAAAGCATTCGATACATGGCATTTAACAACACGATACTGCAGCCACTGGATTACTTTACTTCTCTGGTTCAAGAAGAAGACATCCCGTTATTTGAAGCCGCACTTAGTATTGCTCAGGACGATGATCCATCTTTGGATCTTAATCACTCCCTGCTGGAGTTAGACAAGCTTGTCGTACGTTTGCGTCGACGCCTACCGGCCGATATTGCGCAAATACCTAAGCTACGATTACTCAATAATTTTTTTTATCAAGAGCTGGGATTTGCTGGCAATCTGAACGACTACTACAGCCCTGATAATAGCTACCTTAACAAGGTACTCGTTAGTCGGCGCGGCATACCCATTTCGCTAGCCGTCATATACATGGAGTTAGCCAGCCATATAGGGCTAAGGGTGAAAGGAATTTCATTCCCTGGACACTTCCTCATGAAGCTTTCCGTTAGCAGCGGGGAGATTATTTTGGATCCGTTTAATGGCGCTAGCCTGTCACGCGAAGATTTGGAAGAACGACTCGAGCCTTATTTCGCCAACTCACGTGGTGCGAACGAGCCTACGCTCGCAAGCTACCTCGCTGAGGCGACGCCGCGCAACATACTGACTCGCATGCTGCGCAATCTGAAGGCTTTGTACACAGAAGATCAACACCGGCAACAGTTTTTAAATGTTCAACAGCGGCTTGTTGTCCTGCTGCCAAATGAGATTACTGAACGACGCGATCGTGGCTTGGCGTTTGCCAATCTGGATTGCCCGCAAGCGGCGCTCAATGATATCGAGGCCTATTTAGCAGAGCATCCCAACGCACCCGATGCTCTGTCACTGCGCCAGCGCTTGCCTACTCTGCGTGATGCGATACGCAAGCTAAACTAGTCAATTAATATATCAACTTTTAGTACGCGCCTCTATCGCTTCCCAACGCTCCAGACTTTCAACGAGTAATTGATCGATTTGAGCAAATCGTTCACTCAGTTGCTGAGCCTGAGCCGGTTCTTTTGTATACAGCGTAGCATCCGCTAATTTCTCAGTAATAGTCGCCTGCTCAGCCTCAAGTGCAGCTATCTGTTGAGGTAGTTGTTCCAGTTCACGCTGTTCTTTAAAGCTTAGTTTTTTTAATTTTGGAGCTGCTTGTGCTGCGACTTCTTTGGGCTTATCAGTCGATTTAGACGATTCTTTATCAGGTACTGATTTGGCCGACTTACGTACCCGTTCCCAGTCAGCATAGCCACCAACATACTCTTTCCAGATACCGTCACCTTCGGCTACTACAACCTGCGTGACTACGTTATCAAGAAACGTTCGATCATGACTGACGAGAAATACGGTTCCTTCATACTCTTCGAGTAATTGCTCGAGTAATTCGAGTGTGTCGATATCTAAATCATTGGTAGGTTCATCTAACACCAACACATTGGCCGGCTTGGCAAACAAACGAGCTAGTAATAAACGATTACGCTCACCACCTGATAGCGTTTTTACCGGAGACCGGGCGCGCTCGGGTGCAAATAAAAAATCATTAAGATACGTCATCACATGTCTGCGCTGCCCATTGATTTCTACCCAATCGCTACCAGGTGCAATGGTCTCAACTAAACTTAATTCATCATTTAATTGTTCGCGCATTTGATCAAAATACGCCACTTGTAAACGCGCACCTTGTCGCAAGGTTCCTGAGTCAGGAGCTTCCTCACCCAATATCAAACGCAGCAGCGTCGTCTTACCTGCACCATTTACACCTATCAAACCTATCTTGTCACCGCGTTGAATAATGGCGTTGAAATTTTTAACAATAAAACGGTTGTCATAGGATTTATTTACATCGACTAACTCTGCAACGATTTTTCCTGAACGCTCGCCAGAGGCCAGCTCTAACTTGACTTGACCTTGCTGATCACGACGACGTGAACGCTCCAAACGCAAAGCTTCTAACCTGCGAACGCGCCCCTCGTTACGCGTGCGTCTGGCCTCAACACCTTTGCGTATCCAGACTTCTTCTTGTGCGAGCACTTTGTCAAATTTCGCACTTTCAGTGTCTTCTATGGCGATTTGTTCAGCTTTTCTAATCTGATATGCGGTGAAATTGCCTGGATAAGATTGCAAATGACCACGATCTAGCTCAACGATGCGTGTAGCCACGTTATCAAGAAAGCGCCGATCGTGAGTGATGAATAAAAGACTACCGCGATAATCCCGTAACAAATCTTCTAGCCAGGCGATCGAAGAAAAATCCAGATGGTTGGTTGGCTCATCAAGTAACAACACATCGGGGGCGCTGACTAAAGCGCGCGCCAAAGCAACCCGTTTTTTCATTCCGCCTGAAAGAGTTCCTATCTGACGCGAACGATCTAAATTTAATTTTTGTAACGTTGTTTGAACGCGATTTTCTACATTCCAGCCATCGACAGCATCGATACTGGATTGAAGATGCAACATTTGATCCAGAAGCGCTGAATCATCATCCGTACCCAGCTGCGAAGTGAGCAATTCATACTGCGCAATCAACTCCATTGCATTGGAAAGACCGGAGGCTACCGTATCAAACACACTCGCCTGAGGGTTAAATTCTGGTTCCTGCTCTACATAAGCAATCTGCAAACCCTGTTGAAAGGTCAGCAATCCATCATCTAACTTAGTGCGTCCGGCAATCACTTTCAATAAAGATGATTTACCGGTGCCATTACGTCCGATTAAACCTATGCGCTCCCCCGCTTCCAGGGAAAATTCAGCGTGATCAAGCAAGGCCACATGGCCAAAAGCAAGTTGTGCGTTACTAATTGAGAGTACTGACATAGTGGGTGTGAGCCTGATTGCCTTATGCGGCAACCAAGACAATAGACTGGGCAAGGCGCTATTGTAACTAGAAGGGTGTACATCCCCTACGACGTTCTTAAGGTACCCCTACCCTGCGCGCTATAATCCACAGATAAAACAGTGCTTATGGATAGAGATCATTGAATAAACGCTAACGACAATACTATTTCCATGCACAGAACTATTTTCTCCACTCCTGTTGTCAACACCATACTGCGTCGACTTTCCGTTCTCTATCTGCGTTTAAGTGGCTGGAAAATAGATGGTCATTTGCCCAGCGAGGCGAGTAAATGCGTATTTATCGCGGCCCCTCACACCAGCAACTGGGATCTTCCATACACCTTGATGGTGGCATTTGCATTACGTCTGAATATCTATTGGATGGGCAAAGCGAGTATTTTTCGATTTCCTTTCGGTGGACTGATGCGCTGGCTAGGCGGCATCCCCGTCCAAAGAGAACAATCAAATAATCTGGTGGCGACGTCTGCTCAGGCGCTCATTGATGCCGACGGCCCAGTACAACTAGTTATCCCGCCCGAAGGTACACGCAGCAAAACACGTTATTGGAAGACCGGTTTTTACTACATAGCGCTGGAAGCGAAAGTACCGATTTTAATGGCCTACATGGATTATTCACGCAAACTGAGTGGGATAGGTCCACTGTTGATACCTACTGGCGATGTGGAAAATGACATGCAACTAGTCAAAAATTTTTACGCACCCTTTAGAGGGAAAAATGCAGATCAGTTTGAGGCATCACGCTGAGACGTCAACTTGATCTAAGCAAACGACTACGGGAGTAGTCTAACTACACGAGACTTTTTTTATCTCTTTCTACGTTGAACTTTGTACTACTACCATGAAAATAATTCGACAAATAAATTTTTATCACCGGATTTTTAAACTACTAAAAGTCTCATATCGCTCTCTCGCACAGATACCCCATACTCAAGATCTTCAGCCTTATTACCAAAAATACAGCAGTTTATCTGGTCAAGTGCACGAATCAAAAGCGCTGGATATCGGATGCGGAACCAATCCGAAAAATCCGTTTGGTGCAAAAATTTTGCACGGCATAGAGATTAGAGAAAATCTCGAAAAAAATATTAAATACGCTGATCTGACCGTCGAAAAAATTCCTCATCCCGATGCAAGCTTTGACTTTATTACTGCATTTGATTTTCTAGAGCATGTGCCCAGGGTTATTTATATGCCTGAGCGACGCTTCCCTTTTATAGAGCTTATGAACGAAATTCATAGGACTCTCAAACCGAACGGCATATTTTTGTCGCACACACCAATCTATCCTTTTTCTCCCGTATTCCGAGACCCTACCCATGTCAACATCATTACTGAGGAAACCTTTCCTATGTACTTTGATGACACAACGCAGGCGGGCAAAATGTATGGCTTTAACGGCTCTTTTAAAATCTTGGATCAGGTTCTAAAAGGACCGCATCTCATAAGCATTCTTCAAAAAACTGCCTAGATACGCCTACGTTCTATTAGTTACGATTTTAGTGACGTGAGATAAACGATGGCTCTACACGAGCCATCTGAACCCTGCCCGATTAAGCTGCGAGCCTAAGCTATAATCTTTGTAGCTGTGTAGATAAACAACCAGCCTGCGTCTCGCCGTAGTTCAATGGATAGAACGAGTGCCTCCTAAAAGACTTTTTTGTGACAGACTTTTTGATGGTCTATCAGCAATGAGTAACGCACTTTAATTTCTGTGTTCAACGATAAAGTGGTGCTGGAATGGTCGCATCCACTTCACCACCACATCACACCATCTCCAAACTCCGCAGTGAATGAATTGAGTTTACCTACTCATTGTTAATCTTGTTCCTTCGTTCCAAGTACTTTTAATTGAACTGATTGCCTGTTGTCTTTGATCTTAATTGGTTGGATGGTTCCCATGCCTTGAAGGGAATCAGCGATGAATCATCTGTCAGAGAATGAATTAAGGGAATTGATCGAAATAGTTGTTCACTCCCACGGCCCATCTCTTTCAGAGGAAGCATTTAATGATGCTGTGCTGATGCTATTTGAGGACATTGCGGGTATGGAGTCTTGTTTGCTCCATCACCATTATCTTGGCCTACTTTGGGATTTATATTATGACAGACGCAAACTCAATCAATAGTTCATCTCGCATTTCATCAGCATCAGCACCTTCAGCACCTATTGATGCTGAACGATTAAAACATGCCTTATCCATTGGTCTTAAAACGCTAAAGGATTCAGGAAGTAAGGCAGCAGCAGCCAGAGCCATTTATGACTTAATTCACATGGAATCTCGAGACGTTATTCTTCAAGCCTTTATTGACGGAGCCACCGTGACTGTTAAAGGGGCACCCACCTATTACCACACCATTTCCCGCAAATTCAGACGGAAGAACGCCACAATTTCTGCGGAGTAATTTAACCTTTTTGTTC
>JAULVH010000091.1:0-1564 GCA_032111105.1 Burkholderiaceae bacterium
GCCGCCAACGATAAACGCGACCTGATTAAACCGATGATGTGTTGAATCAGTTCGCGTGTTGTAGCACCCAGACCATGATCAGCAGACGCAAAGGCCTGCTGTGCCGAAGGCTGGGGTGAAGCGTGTGAGGATGACTGTGATGAGTCGTCTATCATGGCGGCGTCTGATTCGACGATCAGCGACGCGCTATGAGCATACCGATCAATATGCCAACTGCTGCAGTCATGCCAATGGCGCGCCATGGATGCTCGTGTACATAAGCATCGGTGTCGTGCGCAATTTTTTTGCCTTTTTCTATAGAGACATGTTGGAGCTGATGTGCGTGATCTATGGCGTTGTCGAGCATTTTCATCGCTTTGGCTCGTAATTCATCGGCCTTACCGCCGCCAGCTGCAGTGGCCTCGGCAAACAGTGCCTGGGCATCACGCATGAGGTTTTTGAGGTCGGTACGTACGGCTTGCATATTGGCGTCTTGCATGGTCGATCTCCTGTAAGGTGGTGGCGGAAAACTGGTAGTGTTTTAACGATCATAGCGTATGCCTGTCCCGATAAGGCAAAGCCCCACCGTTTATGTCAGCTACCCTGCCCATAAGCTACTGCGCAACGTAGTAGCGCAGGCTATACCCTAACAAACCCAGCCATTCATGTATTGCGTAATGACTGTTTTTGAGCGATTGAGCGTTCGGAATAAAGCGCGAAAAATGATAGCCATTACCTGCAATAAATACACTGGGTGCTGGCTCTACATGCAGGCCAGCATGCTCAAAGGCTGCCCTTGCACGCGGCATATGGATAGCGTCAGTAACTAAAACTATGTTTTGAATATTTTCTTTTCGTAATATGTCCGCAGACATGCGAGCGTTTTGATCTGTATTAATCGCTTGACCTTCTATCCATCGCACCGTGACACCAAAGTCATCTTTGGCACTGCGCGCCATCAATACGGCCTCGCTTTCTCCCTGACCATCAGGCGCACCACCAGATACCAGCAAAGGCAAATGTGTTTGATGCTGCAGTCGTGCGGCAACACGCAATCGCATCAGCGTGATTGGACCGATCTGATCGTAGTTGGCTTGATCAGCTGCTTCATGTGCACGACCGCCGCCCAGCACAACAATTGCCTGCGATTTATTTTTTTCAGTCGTGGTGATTTCTAGAGATTGCTGCTCTAGCGGACGAATCAACCATGCTGAACCCACTGCGGTAGATAAGGCCAGTAGTGACATGATGGACACAACTATTAAAGCCCGCCCAAGATAAAGATAGCGACGCGCAATCAACAGGCCGCTTATACCCAGCACGACAAATACGGTTGGCGGCAACAGTAGCGCGGCGAGTGCGTTGGAGATTAGCCAGTAGGTGCTCATGGGGTGCTAGAGTGAGTTTCTGCTTCTGAGGTGGCGTATAGCGGATTGTAGATCTATCTTTTTTACAGTCGCACATTGATGACCGCGCCATTTAATAGTTCGGTAGACCATCGCGCTTGTAACGGTAAGTTCTCAAAAATAGAAATAAATAGTGAATGCTGATGACTAATCAGCTATTTCGTAGCTTCCATCTTCTC
>JAULVH010000092.1:0-6816 GCA_032111105.1 Burkholderiaceae bacterium
TTTGTCCCATAGCCCAGCATGCGTTTATGACTTCTTGTGCACGACTCTGCATTTCAGGATTACCGCGCTGCAAAGAATCGAAATCAAGATCAGCGGTATTAGCACCCGGGGCCATAGAGGAAGCAGCGCTTCCGCCCATGCCTATACGCATACCCGGGCCGCCAAGTTGTATCAGTAAGCTGCCCGGTGGCAGGCCTTCTTTTTGCGTGTGCAATGCAGAGATGTTTCCTAAGCCACCCGCAATCATGATGGGCTTGTGATAGCCATACACCGTGCCCGCGACATTCTGCTCGTAGCTGCGGAAATAACCCGTTAAGTTAGGACGGCCAAATTCATTATTAAATGCCGCGCCACCAATCGGCCCATCAATCATGATCTGCAATGGCGAAGCGATACGATCGGGCTTGCCTACAATACCGGCCATACCTGGCGAGTTGCGTAATTCTGCTGGCGTGGTGACATCGAGCGCGTTTTCCCACTGCCTGACAGCGTGAGTCAGCATCAGGTTAGACACCGTAAAGCCGGTTAAACCTGCTTTTGGCTTAGCGCCGCGACCGGTGGCACCTTCATCGCGTATCTCACCCCCTGCACCGGTCGATGCGCCGGGAAATGGCGAGATAGCGGTGGGATGGTTGTGCGTCTCAACCTTCATCAAAATATGCGTGAGCTCGTCGCTTGCGCGGTAAACACCGCCCTCGTCTGCGCGTGGATAAAAGCGCGAGACGGTTGCACCTTCAATCACGGATGAATTATCGGAATACGCCACCACCGTGCCGCGCGGATTAAGTTGATGGGTGTTACGTATCATTCCAAACAACGAGCGATCCTGTTTTTCACCGTCGATGGTCCAATCGGCATTGAAAATCTTATGGCGGCAGTGTTCGCTGTTTGCCTGCGCAAACATCATGAGCTCTACATCAGTGGGGTTACGTCCAGCGCGCTGAAATGCTTCCAGCAGATAATCAATTTCATCATCGGAGAGCGCCAGGCCCAATGTGGTGTTGGCTTCTTCCAGCGCTACTCTGCCGCGCTGATTAGATTCTATGTAGGCCAGTGGTTGCGCTTCTAGTTCTTTAAATAATCCTGCTGCTTCTGAGGTATCTTGAATAACTATTTCAGTCATGCGGTCGTGCAGCAGCATGCTGATCTGCTCGCGCTGGAGACTGTCTAAAGTTTTTTTCTTACCCAAGAGCCCCGATTTAATCTGAACCGAGTAACGAATCCCGCGCTCGATTCTATGCACCGCCGTCAAGCCGCAGTTGTGTGCAATGTCGGTGGCTTTGCTGGCCCAGGGTGAAATGGTTCCAAAGCGTGGAATCACTACAAATTGTTCACCTAATTCTTCGCCGGTAAACGGTTCCCCATAGGTCAGCATAGCCAAGAGATGTCGCTTGTCGTCGTCAACAAGCTCCCTGGCGGTATCAATAAAATGGCAATACCGACTGCTCAGTCCTATGATCGCGGGATCAATAGCTTTCAGTTGAGCTAGCAGGCGTTGTAGACGAGATGCAGACAGGGCATGAGAGCCCGGCAATATAAGCATGGTGAAGAGGCAGTTGGCGAGACTAGCCGGTACAAAATGTCCGGCCTTCGCGGGTTGGCAAAACAAGGCGAAATTATACCCTGCGCAGTCGGCCATATTCGAGCAGGCCTTCAAATAGACCCGCATCTATCGCGACCAAGGCGATCATGCGCTGCCGTGCTATCGTCTGGCTGACTAGCCAACCTCACCAAACACACCATCCTGTTATGACGATCAACACGATCAGCACACACAACCGCCGCGAAATGGTTCAGCAAAGTCTGGTTATTGCACGTGAAGCCAACGCGGTCTATACGGCTATTTATGCTGAATCAGCCTTAGCTGCTGCGTCCCATGCTGATGTTTTGCATGTTACCGGGCAGTCGATCTCCCCTATTGCGGGCTTGCCGGTGTCGGTCAAAGATTTGTTCGATGTCGAAGGTGAAGTCACGCTGGCCGGCTCGACCGCTTTGCGAGATGCTGCGCCGGCTAAAGCAGATGCCAGCGTGGTGGCGCGTCTGCGCGCTGCAGGTGCTGCGTTGATAGGCAAGACCAACATGACGGAATTTGCCTATTCAGGCGTGGGACTCAATCCGCACTTTGGCACGCCAGGTAATCCGGCCGACCCCACACGCATACCCGGCGGATCGTCTTCGGGAGCGGCCGTTTCAGTCGCCATCGGTAGTTGTGTTGCAGCGATAGGCTCAGATACGGGCGGCTCGGTCAGAATCCCGGCGGCGCTTTGTGGCTTGGTAGGATTTAAACCGACGATGCGGCGTGTGCCAACTACGGGTGCTTTTCCGCTGGCTCCCTCGTTGGATTCTGTAGGTCCGATTGCCAGAAGTGTGCGTGACTGCCTGCTGATCGACAGCTTAATCGCCGATCAGCCGCTACGAACTCATGCGGTTGAATTGGCCGGCCTGCGCTTGGCTATTCCTGAAGATATCGTGCTCGATGATTTGGAAGATTCTGTCGCCAAGGCATTCACCGCTGCGCTGTCCAAGCTCTCTGCAGCGGGTGTACACATCACAGAAATTCCTCTGCCCATGCTGGCAGAAGCGAAGGATTTGTATCTTATATCGCCTTATGAAGCTTACCCATGGCACAAAGAGCTACTGAAAACGCGTAGTGGTGAGTATGACCCACGGGTGGTCAAGCGTATCTTGCTCGGTGCGCAGGCATCTGAGGCTGATCGTGAACGCTTGTTACAAACACGCGCTCTATGGAAGGAGCGAGTAGAGCACGCCATAGGCGGATACGACGCTATCGTGATGCCTACGGTTCCTATCGTAGCGCCTAAAATCGACACGCTGAATGCGTCCGAGACTAGTTTTTTTGAAGCCAACAGGCTGCTACTACGTAATCCATCCATCATCAACTTACTCGATGGCTGCGCTATTTCTTTACCAATACACCGGTCAGGAGATTTGCCCGTGGGTCTTATGCTCGCATGCACTGCCATGTCGGATGCGCGCTTACTATCCATAGCAACGGCTATTGAAGTTCACTTCAGTGCAGTGTGAGGTTTTATTTACTTCCTGCACCTCACTGAGTACCCATTGTTTTTCATCTCGGCGATAAATTACGTTGGGTAGATTTTTTCCGTAACGATCTTTCATACCATACGGCTTTTGCTGAAAGTCGCGCGAGCTATAAACTGCCACCACCTCGTCATAACCACAGGCTAACCAGTACTTGGCGGTGTTTTCCATCTGCTGAGCCGATGTTGGGTAATAACGCGATGAACCAAAATTAATATAAACACGCCCTGGTTCATGGACATCAAAAAAGGCTTCTCCGCCAATAATGGCGTGACTTTTAATTAAGCTATGGACAGCGATACCGCGCGAACTTTTTTCACATTCTGTGAATTCACGCACAAGGTGCAATCCTTCTGCATCGATCACATATAAATATTTGTAGGGCCTGTTGTCATATCCCCCGCAAGCGACATTTCTGAATTTTCCTAATCCGGGCCGTGTAGTTTGAGTGCGATCTTCCAATACAAATCCATCAACTTCGAGTGGATTGCAATCAGCGGGTAATCGTAATTTACCTATGCCGTGCAAAATACCTTGATGCACTTCCTGCTTCTGAACTAAAAAAGATTCGATATCACTTTGCGACATTCTCACGATTGCACTGGGCAGCGCAAAGGTCGAGTTACCCGGAGCGTTAGCTTCGCTTGAATTGAGATCAAGTTTATGGCGACTCTTTTCTATCCAATCCTCAACATAGGAGCGCATATAGGGGGCAGCGTTAGCATAGGTATCTATCATCGGCCTGACCTTCATACTGGGAGGCTGTTTGGTCTGCTGTATCGGTGGCTCGACGTGGGCGCGTCGCGCCCTGACGGCATTTCCGTGTGCATGGGTTAAGCGGTGCGTGATCGATCTCATGATGTCGTCCTTCACGTCGAATTTTTACGATGCGTTTATTTAAATCGTTCTGGTGCAGAGTTAGATCCGACATCAGAATGATTACTTTTTATGCAACTTGTATGCCAATCACTCACCCATGCCGTGGCCAGCTTTAATAACGTATTTAGGGGCTTTTTTTGGATGCATGGCGGCTGAATGTCTCGTTATTGAGAGATGTTCTGCCCCATGATGGGGTAACTTTGCTGCAGCTCGGTGCGATGCGCACCAGTGCTGAACAAACTTCAAAGATTGTTTCCCGAAGGTTTTACGGATAACCTATAGCCAATTTAGTTTTTCAATTGCGGTAGTTTTAAACATAACAGGCATAGACCTGACTTACAGTCAGCGGTTTAAACTGCTGCTGTTCGATTTGTAGATATCTGGAGTCAAATGCGCTTAGCTGTAATTGGTGGCGGTGTGGTGGGTGTTAGCACCGCGTATTACTTGGCAGAGGCCGGGCACGAGGTCGCTTTATTTGAACGCTACGGCAACGTCGCTCAAGAAGCCAGCTTTGGTAATCTGGACTTGATGGGTCCGTCTGGACTCCGATTGTGGGCTACGCCTGGGGCACCAGCGCGCGTGCTTTCTATGTTGTTTCGTCCAGAGTCTCCGTTTGCTTTTAGCGCGCGATTTGAGCCGGCTATGTGGCGCTGGCTAAAACGCTTCATGTCCGAATCAGCACTCAACCGATTCAAACAAAATCAGCAGCGCTTATACCGCTTAGCGAGTTACAGCCAGGAGCTCATGCAGCACCTGGTTCAGACACGCGAATTAGATTTCCAGCAGCGTAACAGCATGATGATCATGTTTCGTACCGCGCGCGAGCTGGAGATGGCTCACCCTTACATGGAACTACTCGGTGAATTCGGCAGTCGTAACGAGTTAATGGATCCCGAAGCCGCCCGTCTGCTTGAGCCTGCGCTATCGACCGAAACCTCATTTCATTCAGCGCTGCATGTCCCCGATGATTGGGCTGGCAATTGCCCGCTGTTTGTTCGTCAGCTAAAAACGCTCTCACAAGACCAAGGTGTGGAATTTCATTTTAATAGTGAAGTTCAGGCCATCCGACCTGAGCTGGGTGGCACGTCGTTGCAACTAGAAGGTAGAAGCGTAGACGTGGATGGCGTTGTAGTCGCCGCAGGAAGTGACAGCGTTCGATTACTCAAAGGCATGGGCATCAGCCTTCCCATCTATCCAGTAAAAGTCTATTCAGCATCGATGGCAATACAAGAATTCGAACTCGCACCTCAAACATCCTTGTTTGACGACACTTATCGCGTGGGTCTGACACGATTAGGTAAACGTATACGCATCGCAGGTTGTGCCGAGCTGGGTTCATCCAACCTCGACTTGCACCACAAAGCAGTCAATACACTCGTTAAAGTCGCCGATGATTGGTTTCCCAATGCAGCCAACTACCGTGCTGCAAATTTTTGGTGTGCTCCAACGGCCATGCTGCCCGAAGGCGTGCCACTGGTTGGCCCTACTCGTTATCCGAATGTCTATGTCAATACAGGTCATGGCTCAGCGGCGTGGGCACTGGCCGCTGGCAGTGCCAAACTGATAGCTGACATGATTTCTGGACGACGTACAGAAATCGATACCGATGGCCTGACCCTGACCCGCTATGGCGACCGTGTGCGCTAATACTTACGACACAGATCTTTATACCGTTGCTCAAGTTCGAGCAATCGAGCAAGCAGCGCTGGAAAATCTTCCCCCTGGAACCTTGATGATGCGAGCCGGCAAAGCAGTCGCTGCCGCCGCATTGGTTCGTCTGGCAAGCAAAGAAAAAAGTCTGCGCGTACTGATTGCCGCAGGCCCCGGCAATAATGGTGGCGATGCGTTAGAAGCTGCTCTTGAGCTGGCTGAGCATGGGTTGCAGATTACGGTCGTTATGCCGCAAGCTCCGAGTCCGTTGGCGCTTGATGCCAATGCCGCTCTGAATAAAGTCAAAAACAGTTCTGTTACCTTCACTACCTTAGCTGACTTGCGTGTCGATTTGCCTGTCAATACTCAGTGGGATCTGGCTATTGATGGTTTATTTGGCATAGGCCTAACACGGCCTGTGCAAGGAGACTTCCGTTCGCTGGTTGAGTATCTGAATCAATTAAGCTGTCCGGTTCTGGCCATTGATGTGCCCAGTGGTTTGGACGCCGATCACGGCTCACTCGTAGCTCCGAATGGCATTGCAGTAAAAGCCAGCTACACGATCACCTTCATTGCAAATAAACCCGGACTGCATACCCTGCATGGACGTGACTATGCGGGTAAGGTAATCGTCGATGATTTAGCGATTGCACGCACCTTATTTAAAGATCCGATTGCACAACTAAATCGCCCAGTGCTGTTTACCTCTGCCTTGCACCCGCGCGCGCATGCATCACACAAAGGCCAGCATGGTGATCTGTACGTAATGGGTGGAGCAAATGGCATGACGGGTGCCGTTTTACTCGCCGCACGTGCAGGTGCTATGACAGGCGCTGGACGAGTCTTTGCAGGCTTTATCGAAAATCCTCCTGCATGTGATCCTGTGCATCTGGAGTTGATGTGTCGCGCAGCTCAGTCTTTGTTTCCAACTCGCGGAGCTATCGTCGCCGGCCCAGGTATGGGTACGTCGAGTGCAGCTTATGATTTACTTTCGCGCGTGCTGTCGATAGAGCTGCCTTTGGTATTGGATGCCGATGCACTTAATTTGCTCGCGAATGAACCAAGTTTACAAACTCGTTTACTACACCGACGCGCTACCACGCTACTAACACCACACCCACTCGAAGCGGCCAGATTGTTGGAGAGTAGTACGGAACAAATTCAGGCAGACAGACTGGCAGCGGCCATTGGCTTAGCGAAAAAATTACGCTCAGTTGTGATCTT
>JAULVH010000093.1:0-11549 GCA_032111105.1 Burkholderiaceae bacterium
GGAGCAGGGGGCGATGATCATGCCCTCAGAATGAAACGACCCGCTGGCAACGCAAGCACCTATATCGCGCACACTGTGAACCACATCGGCCAGCGCCTCGATATCCTTGCGCTTCATGTCGAGCTCATGATGAACACTGAGCACACCCGCATCTGAAATCATCAGATGCGTTTCAATCTGCTGGTTTGCGCGCAACCACTCAAGCAATCGTATGCCATACAAGGCACCAGAGGCGCCGGTGATGGCAACGATTAGACGCTTCATAAAGACTACGCTTTCAGCAGGGTCTGCAGCTCGCCCGATTCGTGCATTTCCACCATGATGTCTGTGCCGCCTATGAATTCGCCTTTAACGTAAAGCTGCGGAACCGTAGGCCAGTTGGAGAATTCTTTGATGCCCTGACGGACTTCATCATCGTCGAGTACGTTGATGGTCACGAGGTCTTTTACGCCGGTTTCTTTGAGTAGTTCTATTGCACGGCCAGAGAATCCACATTGTGGAAATTGGGCAGTGCCCTTCATGAATAGCACTACCGAGTGGGTGGTGACTGTGTCTTTGATCCAGGATTTAACGTCGCTCATTGCGTCCTCTTCGAGATGTGAAGGTAAAACAGCATTATATGGAAAAGCGGCTGGGCACGTCGGCTGCCTTTGGCGTATCGATTTAATTCTTTAATTTGGCAAAAGCCGCCGCCATGGCATTACCGGCTGGCGCGGCTTCCCGTGTCGGCTTGGGCTTAGCGCTTCGTTCGCGGGGGTCAGGACGTTCTGTACCCATGCGCCGCTGTTCCTGTGCCGATGCTGTGTCAGTAAGTCGCATGGTCAGCGCAATCCGTTTGCGCTTCTGATCGACCTCCAGCACCTTCACTTTAACCACTTGGCCTACTTTAACAACCGCATGGGGGTCTTTTACGAATTCATTGGACAGGGCAGAGATATGGACCAGGCCATCTTGATGAACGCCGATATCTATAAATGCACCAAAGGCAGCAACGTTGGTTACGACACCTTCTAGAATCATATCCGGTTGCAGGTCCTTCATATCTTCGACACCGTCGCGAAAGCTTGCCGTTACAAAGGCCGGACGTGGGTCGCGCCCGGGTTTATCTAGTTCTTTCAAAATATCTATTACGGTGGGTAATCCGAAATGCTCATCGACAAAGCGTTTAGGGTCGAGCGACTTGAGCAACGCACTGTCGCCTATCATGGACTTCACATCACGCTTAATTTCGTTAAGAATTTTTTCAACCAGTGGATACGACTCCGGATGAACGCCAGAGGTGTCTAGCGGATTGTCACCATTCATTACTCGCAAAAACCCAGCGGCCTGCTCAAAGGTTTTGTCTCCCAAGCGTGGAACGTCTAACAGCGCAGCGCGTGAGCGGAACATACCCTTTTGATCACGATGATTCACTATGCTGAGAGCGACAGTGGTACTGAGTCCTGATACACGAGCTAACAAGGGCGCAGACGCCGTGTTGACATCAACGCCTACGGCGTTAACGCAATCTTCAACCACAGCATCCAGAGCGCGCGCTAATCGAGTTTGAGAAACGTCATGCTGGTACTGACCAACACCGATGGATTTTGGATCGATCTTTACCAATTCAGCTAACGGATCTTGCAGGCGACGTGCAATCGATACCGCACCCCTGATAGAGACATCCAGGTCAGGCAATTCTTTAGATGCAAATTCAGACGCTGAATAAACTGAAGCACCTGCTTCAGAAACAACAATCTTGTTGAGTTTTAATTCCGTTAGTTGATTGATGAGGTCTTGCGTCAGGCGATCTGTTTCGCGCGATGCCGTGCCATTACCAATAGCTACCAGCGACACATGATGCTTGCGCGCGAGTTGTGCGAGTGTATGCAGCGAGCCATCCCAGTCATTGCGGGGTTGATGAGGATAGATAGTTGCTGTATCAACGACCTTGCCAGTGGCATCCACCACGGCCACTTTCACGCCAGTGCGCAGTCCGGGGTCGAGACCCATGGTTACTCGAGGACCTGCGGGTGCAGCTAATAACAACGCCTTTAGATTTCGTGCAAAGACGTTAATACCTTCGGCTTCCGCTTCTTCACGTAACTTAGTCATTAATTCAGTTTCGAGGTGCATGAAGATTTTTACGCGCCAGGTCCAACGTACCGTGTCGAGCAACCATTTATCAGCGGCACGATTTTTTTGACTAATTTTAAAATGTGAACTGATTTTTGCTTCGCACATATTTTGCGGAGCATCCCATTTTGGTTTTTCTATTTCGCTATCTAGCCTTAGAGATACAGAAAGCATCTCTTCGCGTCGTCCGCGTAATAAAGCTAATGCGCGATGTGAAGGTATGGCCGAAAGATTTTCCGAATACTCAAAATAGTCAGAAAATTTTTCTCCCGCATCTTGTTTGCCTTCGATGACTTTCGAATCGACTACACCACGTTCAACCATGTATTCACGCAAACCCTGAAGTAAGTGAGCATCTTCGGCAAATCGCTCCATGAGGATTTGTCGCGCCCCATCAAGAGCGGCCTTGGCATCAGGCACACCTGGGTTGTCACCTTGTTCGGTAGTAAAGGCAGCGCATAAAAATTTTTCTGCTTCGACATCCGGCGACAGCGTTGGATCTTCGAGTAAACAATTAGCCAAGGGCTCTAATCCGGCTTCCATAGCAATCTGTGCTTTGGTGCGACGCTTAGGACGATAAGGTAGGTACAAGTCTTCGAGCAGGGTTTTATCTTCAGCGTTTTCGATAGCCTTCTTGAGCTCGGGAGTCATTTTCCCTTGTTCTTCGATTGAGGCAAGTATTGTCGCGCGCCGACTTTCCAGTTCACGCAAATAGCGCAGACGTTCTTCCAGTAAGCGCAACTGAATATCATCGAGTCCGCCGGTTGCTTCTTTGCGGTAGCGTGCAATAAAAGGTACGGTGGCGCCATCGTCTAGTAGAGCAATAGCAGCAGAGACTTGATCAGTACGGGCAGCGAGTTCAGTGGCGAGACGTTGTTCTATCGAAGGAAGCATAACTAGTTTTGTATGTGATAAAAAAGGGTTAAAGTTTAATGAGTATCTTAAATTTGCAGTGAGATTTCTGGGTGAAATTTCTTAATGAAGTTTCTTAATTAAGTCGGGCGCCTGAAACACGTTCTATACCGGCCAGATCACGCCAACTTTGTACTTCACTCCAGGCAGAGGATGGAAATAATTCGCGTACTGCACGAGCTTGATCATAGCCAACCCCCAGTTTCTAAATGCGCAGGCGCACCCAGAATAATTTTTTCAAGGGCTGTCAAACCAGTTGCGTGATCTGTTAAGGCATCGGCTGGTTCAAAGCGTAAATCACCTTGAGATAAATGCACATCACCTGCAGTAATATACGGCGGATTACTCACAATCAGATTAAATTTTTCATGTACGCGTTCGTACCAATCGCTCTGTAAAAAATCCACATTCACATCATTACTCAAGGCATTTTGCCGGGCTATTTCAATGGCGTTAGTGCTCAGGTCGGTGGCAACGACATGAGCATCCGGTCGTTGATGAGCCAACGCAATCGCAACCGCTCCTGAGCCAGTACCCAGGTCAAGCACGCGAGCGCTGGCAGGTAGTCGTTCCAACGCTAGCTCTACCAGTAGCTCTGTTTCTGGGCGAGGTATGAGTACATCGTGTGTCACTGCGAACGTTAAGCCATAAAACTCACGGTGTCCTGTTAGATAAGCAATCGGCTCACCTTGTAGTCTGCGTTCAAATAGGTGATGTATTGTTTCCACTTGAGTAGCACTGAGACTATCTTTGGATTGTGTAATTAACTGCACTCGTGACCATTGCAGGCTGTGCGCGATAAGAATGCGAGCTTCCACAGGTGATATGGGTGCTGCCTTGAGCAAGTCTTCTACGTTCATGCAGGACGTCGGTAGCGCAGAGCAATCAACGATAAGGTGAATGCGAAGATTACGAACCAGATGAGAGCCCATGCAGGTATGGATAGCCCAAATATAGGCTCATATTCTGTGGTGCACAAACCGTCGGCCTGAAACAGGGTAGGTAGCCAGTTTGCGAAAACAATTTTATTTAAGGCCACTTCCAGCGCATCTATCCCGCACGATATGGTGGGATGCGCTTTGACCCACAAATGGCGAATTGCAATGCCAGCGCCAGCAATAGAAGCAAGCGATGCAGCAGCGGCTCCGGCACGCAAATAGGTTGAAGGCAGTGCGATAGTAATCAAGCAGAGCACCGCCGTAAGCGCAAAAGCGTAGCGCTGCAGTATGCATAGCGGACAAGGCAACATGTCTGCGACTAGTTGCAGATACAAACCTACAGCGAGTAGTGCAATAGAAATGAGCGCTACTAAAAACACGACGGGCTTTGCGAATTTATTCATATCAGTTGGAATCGGCTAGTGCAGCGAGTTGTTCGGCCTGATGCTCGGCCATCAGCGAGCTGGTGATCTCATCCAAATCACCTTCCATAACAGCTTCAAGTTTGTAGAGCGTCAGGTTGATGCGATGATCGGTGATTCGACCCTGCGGAAAATTATAGGTGCGTATACGCTCGCTGCGATCGCCAGAGCCTACCAATGATTTTCGGGTTGCTGCCTCGGAGCTTTGCTGCGCGCGTAATTGAACATCTTTAATGCGTGTAGCCAGAACCTTCATTGCCTGCGCTTTGTTTTTGTGCTGACTACGATCATCCTGACACTCAACAACTATACCTGTCGGCAGGTGGGTAATACGCACAGCTGAATCGGTTTTATTGATGTGCTGCCCGCCTGCACCTGATGCGCGGTAAGTATCAATACGAAGCTCAGAGGGGTTGATGTCGACCTCTCCAATTTCGTCAGCTTCTGGCATCACGGCGACGGTACATGCGGAGGTGTGAATTCTTCCCTGAGCCTCGGTTTCCGGGACGCGTTGCACGCGATGTCCGCCAGATTCAAATTTCATTCTCGAATACGCCCCGGCGCCGACTAAGCGCACGATGACTTCTTTGTATCCGCCAATTTCAGAGGCAGACTCTGACACCATTTCAACTTGCCAGCGTTGGCGCTCTGCATACCGTATGTACATGCGCAGCAAATCACCTGCAAATAGTGCTGATTCATCACCACCCGTGCCCGCGCGAATTTCCAGAAAAATATTGCGATCATCATTGGGATCTTTGGGCAGCATCATCTTTTGTAATTCAATTTCCAGATGTTCTGCGCGGGACTGAGCCGTATCGATTTCTTCTTGCGCAAACGCTTTCATTTCCGGATCAGAGAGCATGTCGCGCGCAGCGCGCAGATCATCATTAGCCTGGTTCCATTGCGCATGCAATTCAACTAGCGGCTCAAGTTCGGAATGCTCGCGGGTGAGCCTGCGGTACTGATCCATATCTGCAGTGGCATTTTCTTGGTTCAGTAGCGCACCGACTTCTTCAAGACGCTGAGCGAGTTGGTCTAACTTCTGTAGCAGCGAAGGTTTCATGTATAGGATGGGTAAATCAAAGACGACACTTAGTAACTAAGTGCGAGGGCAACGATATTTCTGACTAGCGTAGCTAGCGCTTGGTTCGAAACAGTTGAGGCAGTAATTGTGCGAGACGAGCGCGCTCGTCGGGGTCTGCCGTATGCAGTGCCTGTTGTGGGCCGTGCAGAAATTTGGCCGTCAGGCCTTTTGATAACGCTTCAAGTACGGCTTCGATATCTTCACCTTTGGCAAGTAGCTTGCGCGCACGCTCAAGTTCGCCTTGACGCATTATTTCGCTACTCTCTTGCAGGTTTTGTATCAGAGGGACGACCGCGCGGCTATCCACCCAGTTCATAAATGCCTGAACACGTGTGTCGATAATGGATTCTGCTTGTGCAACAGCAGATTGCCGATTTTCTATACCAATCTGAACGGCGGTTCCCAGATCATCTACGGTGTAGAGAAAGATGTCATTGAGTCGTGATACTTCGGTTTCGATATCACGCGGGACGGCAAGATCGACCATGAAAATAGGTTTGCGACGGCGAGCTTTGATGGCACGCTCAACCATACCCAAACCTATGATGGGCAAAGATGAGGCGGTGCATGAAACCACCACATCGAAATTTGCGAGTTGGTCTGGCAATTCGGCCAGCCGCATGGCTTTACCACCAAAGCGATCGGCGAGTTGTTCAGCACGCTCTATGGTGCGGTTGGCGATAGTGATGCTTTTAGGTGAGCGGGCAGCAAAGTGAGTTGCGCATAGCTCTATCATTTCGCCTGCGCCGATAAACAATACGTGCTGGTCGCTTAACTTATCGAAAATTCGTTCAGATAAACGAACGGCCGCTGCAGCCATAGAAACACTGTGAGCGCCGATTTCTGTTGTGGATCGCACTTCCTTGGCAACAGCAAACGTGCGCTGGAACATCTGGTGCAGATACGTGCCTAGTCCGCCGGCGGCTTCTGCCTGGCGAACGGCATCTTTCATCTGACCCAAGATTTGCGGCTCACCCAAGACCATGGAATCTAAGCCAGAGGCGACGCGAAAGGCGTGCCTGACGGCTTCATCCTGAGGCAAGGCGTACAGGTAAGGGCGAAGATCAGAAAAAGGTAGCTTGTGATAATCCGCGACAAAGCGCGCGGTCGCATCCAAGGCCGCTTCAATATTGCCATCGTTGGCGCTGGCGCCATAAATTTCTGTGCGGTTGCAGGTCGAGAGTATGGCGGCTTCTTGCGATTGGGGATGCTTGCCTGTGTTGTCAAACCACGCGCATGCCGAAGCCACCGCCTGACCAAGTTGGTCTGCGGGGAAAGCCACTTTCTCGCGTAACGAGACTGGGGCAGTGGTGTGATTGAGCCCTACGGCGAGCAGATGCATGCTGAACGAGTCAGTAAAAGTTGACACTAGCTATTATAGACCTTGGTCGCCAGTCGGCTAGTCCCCCACAACCTCCAATCGGTAGCCGAAACTGTAAACGGGTGCTAGTCGGTAGCCCGTTTCTGGTTTCAAGCCCAGTTTATTGCGAACTCTGGAGACGTGGGTATCGAGTGTGCGCGAGGAAAATTCGGCATCCTGAGACCAAATCGCTTCATGGATAAAGGCTCGGGACAGGGGGCGCCCCAGGTTCTGGAAAAAAAATAGGGCGAGCTCAAATTCTTTTTGGGCGAGAGAGATTGATTGCCCATTGAGCATCACGCGAGTCAATCGCTTGTTAAAAGTGTAATTACCAAACGTCAGGCTATCGTCTTTGACGGCTTCCGGGCGGTGTCGGGTAGCCAGTATGTTTACCCGCAGTCGAAATTCAGCCGGTCGTACGGGTTTGATAAGCAAGTCCGCGAGGCTATGAGCTAGTAAATGCGCAAGGGCATTGTCTGGTGCTCGCCCCGTAATGATCAAAAAGGGCAAGGCGGGCCAGAGGTTTTTTATTTTTTCTATGGAAGTAGCGGCCTCTTCTTCGGAGCGCCAGTGAGCAATCAGCAAGTCGGGTTCCGTCACACTGAGGCTATCGATCAGCGCTTTGCTGCTAACCAAACTAGTATATAGGTATCCAGCACTGCGCAACAACGCTTCTATTGAAGAGCGTTGCGCTTTATCGTAATCAAACAGAGTCACAAGCATAGGCAGCCGTTCGGCATAGAGATCCGTGGTGAGATAATGCAACAGGCAAGCTTACAATAGCCACTTCATACAGACTTTACTAGAGAGTTTTATAAAAAATCATGATCCTTGAACTCGCCGACATACAAATCCATCCTGGTAAGCAAACTGAATTTGATAGCGCCATCGTTAATGGCGTACAAAATGTCATTAGTAAAGCCAAGGGCTTTCGCGGCTACAAAATTAATAAAGGTATCGAATCCCCCGACCGTTATGTCTTGATGGTTTTTTGGGATACGCTAGAAAATCACACAGTCGATTTCCGTGGTTCCGAATTATTCACGCAGTGGCGCGGCATCGTTGGCCCTTACTTTGCGTCGCCGCCCAAGGTCGAGCATTTTGATTTGTTAGCGAAATCTGATTGATATTTTGCTCAATGGCGCTACGTAAAGCGGTTCGATGAAATCGTTCATTGCTCTCGTTTGGTTTTTACCCGTGCTGGCATTTGCTCAAGATTTTTTTGTTGAGTGCTCTGGTAAAACGAAATTTATTCATCGTGGAGCACCGTCGACGGTGCCTGCAGCAGAGACTCGTCTTTATCGTTTGCAGGAAAATCAACTCGATGGGCTGAGCTGTGAACAAACTGAATCACAGATTGCCTGTATGGGATTAACGCCTCAACAAGCCATGCGCAAATTGGTGATAGACACTGTTCTTCTCTCAGTATCAGACACGATGGAGCTGCCAACGTCGCTACTGATTTTTGAAGGGCAGTGCCAAAAGTTGAAATGAATTCCGTAGCTGCTATGGCACTTGAGCCTGCACGCTGGCAGGTAAATGATGAAGGTGAGATTTTTTCACTTTTATACGGCGATGTGTATGCCAGTCGCCATGGTGCTTGGAGCCAGGCTCAATCCGTCTTTGTTGATGGTTGTGAAATACCCTCTCGCTGGGTGAGTAGTCGATGTGTTCGGGTGCTCGAAGCCGGATTTGGCCTGGGTATCAACTTTCTGACGACTTGGGCCTCACATAAAGCAAGCGCCAGTTCTGCACGGTTGCAGTACGTCGCGATAGAAAATCATCCGTTTACTGCGCAGGATCTGAGCGCAGCGCTACAAATCAGCTTGGCTAATTTGCCAGCATCGCTTGCACCCTTAGGTCATGAATTAGCTGATCGCCTGATCGCTCAGTGGCCGCCATTAATTTCTGGATTTCATTCCTTACCTCTAGACGATCAAACCACGCTCACATTGGTGTTCGGTGATGTCGATAATGCGCTTGATTCCCTGCATGGTCGTTTTGACGCTTTTTATCTGGATGGATTTGCTCCCGAATGTAATGCGGCTATGTGGTCTTCCTCGGTAATGAAGCGACTTGCTGAGTTAGCTGCACCAGGTGCAATAGCAGCGACCTGGTGTGTAGCGAACACCGTGGAGCACGCGCTCAACGAAGCGGGCTTAGTTGTAAATAAGCAGGCAGGCTTAAACGGGAATCACGAATTTTTTACAGCACACTGGTCTGAAAAATTTGTCGAAGCACACGTCTTACCCGAATCAGTGGTGGTCATAGGTGCAGGTATTGCAGGTGCTGGCGTCGCACGGCAACTTGCTTCTCGCGGCGTATCAGTTACGTTAATTGAGCGAGACAAGCCTGCCTGCGGAGCATCGGGTAATCCGGTAGCGGTTGTGCGGCCAGAGCCCGGTGGTGCTGACAATGTAATTGCTGAATTTTCTGCTGCAGGTGTTGGCTGGCTAAAGCGGTGGTTGTCTGTGTATGGTCAGTCAGTGCCGCATGATTTTTGTGGAGCAGTTCGACTATTACGTGACCAGCGGCGTCACGACAAATTGGCGGCTTACGCACTAACCGTTCCGGATGAGTGGCTGCATGAACTAAGCAACAGCGATGCGAGTGCCTTATGTGGGCAGACCGTGGCTGCAGAAGCTTTTCTTTTGCCTCAGGCTGGTTGGGTAGATCCCAAAGCGCTGGTTGCAGCACTGATAGATCATCCATTAATTGAGGTGAAATCTGCTGCAGAGGTTACGCAGCTAGCACCCATGTCTGCGGATCTATGGTGTGTGGGATTGTCAAACGATGAAGAAATTCATACGCGTCATGTAGTACTTGCTACGGCGTTTGCTGATCTTCTTCCCGCTGTGCTTGGTGTGGCCAGCGCACGCGGACAGTTATCGTTATTACCTGAGCGTGCTGATAAGAGTTTGCGAGCTATTGTTTGCCGCGATGGTTACATAACCCCCGCGATCAATGGTATGCACACGATAGGCGCAACTATTCAATACGAAGACCCTGACGGCAATTCACGTGGTGAAGATGATCTCGACAATTTTCATCGCCTGCAACGATTGCTGCCAGAGTTTGCCAGCAATGCTAATGAGTTACTTGGTGGTCGGGTATCTTGGCGAGGCACTACGCAAGACCGTTTGCCCTTGGTAGGAAAAATCGCAGAAGGTCTTTATGCCAGTATTGGGCATGGATCGCGCGGTGTCGCATGCGCGCCATGGTGCGCAGAATTTTTGGCCACGCTAATGATGGATGAACCACTACCTATCGCAGTAAAGTGGGTAGAACGATTGCACCCGCTTCGGTTCTCTAAATCACCACCTTCAAAATTATAAGAATGCCACAGCTTAAATTAATTAAACAATCGGGACAATTCCATACCCGGATCGGGTGAACGCATAAATGCTTCGCCAACTAAAAATGCATGAACATCCGCGTCACGCATTTTTTGTACATCATCTTTGCTTAGGATGCCCGATTCGGTAATCACCAGCTTTTGTGGGTCTATGCGATCTAAAAGATTCGTAGTGGTCGCAAGAGATGTTTCGAAAGTTCGAAGATTGCGGTTGTTAATTCCCAGCAGACGAGTAGCGAGCTTAAGCGCCGCATTGAGCTCCTCGCCATCATGAACTTCTACTAAAACGTCCATACCTAGTTCATGCGCGCACGATTCTAGTTCAGCCATCAAGCCGTGATCCAGGGCAGCTACGATGAGCAAAACACAATCAGCTCCCCAGCTGCGCGCCTCATAAATTTGGTAAGGATCAATGATGAAATCCTTGCGCAAAACAGGCAGGCTGCAAGCGCCACGTGCTTGCTTGAGGTACTCAGGAGCGCCCTGAAAAAAATTCACATCGGTGAGCACAGACAAGCAAGCCGCGCCATGTTCTGCATAGCTTTGTGCAATTTCTACCGGATGAAAGTCTTCTCTTAATACTCCCTTGGAGGGCGAAGCTTTTTTAATTTCGGCGATAACGCCGGCATTTCCGCGTGAAATTTTTGCGCGCAGGCTGTCTTCAAAACCACGTAGTTCACTGCGTGCTTGTTTGTTGGATTCTACATCTCTGCGTAGGCTAGCAAGATCTTGGTATTTTTTTGCCGCTGCAACTTCATCGGCTTTCACATCAAGTATTTTTCTTAAGATGTCTGACATAGCTATTTCGTAAAATTAAGCTGCGAATTGGCGAGTGAAACTTGCAAACTGTTCAAGCTTGGCGCGTGCAGCACCACAAGCTATGCTCTCGCTTGCTTTTGCAACGCCCTGCGTAATGCTTGTGGCCATTCCTGAAGCGTAAAGGGCAGCGCCAGAATTAAGAATAACGATGTCGCGGGCTGCGCCGGCTTTGTTATCCAGAGCTTCGTAAATTTTCGCTACAGATTCGGTGCAGCTATCAACGCGCAGGTTGCGGCTGGATGTCATTTGCAAACCAAAATCTTCCGGATGAATTTCGTATTCATGGATTTCACCATTGACTAACTCGCCCACCATGGTGGCGGCTCCAAGCGAGATTTCATCCATGTTGTCTCGTGCCCATACGACTAACGCATGTTTTGCTCCTAGCTTTTGCAGTACGCGCGCTTGTATGCCGACCAGATCAGGATGAAAGACGCCCATCATGATGTTGGGCGCGCCAGCAGGATTAGTTAATGGACCCAAAATATTAAAGATAGTGCGAACGCCTAATTCTTTACGTACCGGTGCTGCGTGCTTCATC
>JAULVH010000094.1:0-5750 GCA_032111105.1 Burkholderiaceae bacterium
CTTATCCGAACCTAAGTCTATGGGGTTCTCAGGATGGATGAGGTGTGATGCCATCGCATCTAAGCCCCATGTGGATTCACCGATGGTGCAGCCACCCCATAACCACAGTCCATTAATGCGTGGTTGATAGGAGCGTTCGCGCGTATCGTTTAATGGATGCTGATGCCACAGCATTTGTACTTCATTTTGCAGACGACGCCAATCGCGTGCGCTAGCGCCTGTAGGTAGCCAGGCATCGATGTTGTGACCACAAGCTGCATCGGGTGTGGACGTTCTGAAATCAGTCCATGAGTTGGCTTGCACAAACCAGTAATGTTGATTACCAAACAAGAGGCGATGGTTTAATTCTTCAAACAAAGGTCGGGCTGCATCAAACAGCGCCTGAGACTGGGCTGCATCGAGATCGAGTTTTCGGTAATCGGTCAAGACCAGGTGGTCGCGTGCCACATGTAAATGGACAGGTTGCACGACAAACCAGTAGCCCGTTTCGTTGTTTATTCCCAGCTCAGACATTAAGGCCGATGCCATGGCAGGGCTAGTGTCGGATGAATGGACAGACAACCAGCGTTCGTGCGGCAAGCTGGGATCGAGCCCGGAAAACGTTTTTTTACTGTTGAGCTTGGCTTTAGCGAGTAGTTTGGCCATAGCTGGCGCTCTCAGTTGGGCCAACAAATCTTTGGCGTGCTCAGGAGGTGTAAGGGCAAACGGAATAACAAGGGTTAAGGCACGCATAGTCTGCGCATTGTAGGCGATTTTGTTTTGTCGTTTGACTATGGCACACTGCCGTCTTTGCCCGAGTTGTTCTTGGTTTTTCCCAATTCTTTCAGGAGATGTGCTTGTCCTGGTTTCAGAATCTACCGTTCGAGTGGACGCTAGGCTTGCGCTATACCCGTGCTGGCCGGCGCAGTGGTCGCAACAGCTTTATCTCCTTTATCTCCCTGATTTCTATGAGCGGAATTGCGCTGGGCGTGGCCGCCCTGATCGTGGTGCTCTCTGTGATGAATGGTTTTCAGAAGGAAGTGCGTGACCGCATGCTGTCCGTGCTTTCGCACGTAGAAGTGTTTGATGCCTCGGGCAGCTTGCCGGATTGGCACGCCACCGCACAGCAGGTAGTAAAACATCCTCAGGTTCGCGGTGCTGCGCCATATGTCGATGCGCAGGCCATGGTCATGCGTGATGATGTCGTGCGCGGCATCATGGTGCGCGGCATTTTGCCGGATCAGGAACCTAAAGTATCGAGTGTGGCCTCGCAAATCGTGGCCGGCAAACTCACAAATTTGCAACCGGGTGAATTTACTATCGTTGTTGGCAGCGAGCTGGCTCGCAGCCTTCGGTTAAAGCTAGGCGACAAGCTAACGCTGATTGCACCCCAGGGTCAGGTCACGCCAGCCGGTGTGTTACCTCGACTAAAACAGTTTACGGTCGCTGGCGTTTTCTCCGCAGGGCATTATGAATACGATGCGTCGCTGGTGTTTATACACATGGACGATGCAGAAAAATTATTTCGTTTGAGTGGCCCTTCAGGATTACGACTGCGTATAGAAGATATGCAGCGGGCGCCGGAAGTCGCCGCTGATCTTTCTGCGACGTTGAATGGTGATTTATACATACGCGATTGGTCGCAACAAAATCGTAACTGGTTTGCAGCGGTGCAAACTGAAAAACGAATGATGTTCATCATACTGACGCTAATCATTGCAGTTGCCGCGTTCAATCTGGTTTCTACCTTAGTGATGACAGTTACAGAAAAGCAGGCCGATATCGCTATTTTGCGCACGCTAGGTGCTTCACCAGCATCCATCATGAAAATTTTTGTGATTCAAGGTGCCTTAGTTGGATTGTTAGGCACGGCGATAGGTGTCTCGCTGGGCGTGCTGGTGGCGTTGAATGTGGATGTGATCGTGCCGTTCATAGAAGCGGTGCTGCATGTGCAGTTTTTACCACGTGATATTTATCTCATTAATGCGTTGCCGTCCGACTTGCGCTGGCCCGATGTTTGGCAAATCAGTTCGCTTTCAGTCGTGCTGGCTTTTTTAGCTACCTTGTATCCGAGTTGGAGTGCCGCGCGCGTGCGTCCAGCCGATGCGCTTCGTTATGAATAGGCCCAGCGCATGAGTGCCACTAATCAAATAATTTTGTCTTGCGCTGGCTTGGGCAAGCGTTTTACACAAGGCCAGGATAGCCTCACGGTGCTGGAAAATATAGATTTTTCAGTGAGCCCGGGTGAGCGGGTAGCCATAGTGGGTGTGTCGGGTTCGGGTAAATCAACATTGCTTCATTTGCTGGGTGGATTAGATACTCCGAGCACCGGTAGCGTGACATTGCAGGGACGCGATCTTTCCAGTTTATCGGAAGCGACGCGAGGCCAATTGCGTAATCGCTCGCTGGGATTTGTGTATCAGTTCCATCATTTATTACCTGAATTTTCTGCGCTGGATAATGTGGCTATGCCTTTACTCATACGGCGCATGCCGCGCTCCGAAGCACACAAACGCGCTAGTGATTTACTCGGGCGGGTAGGCTTAGCGCAGCGTTTATCGCATGTGCCAGGCGAGCTATCAGGCGGTGAACGACAGCGAGTTGCATTAGCCAGAGCTCTCGTAACCGAGCCGGCGTGTGTATTGGCTGATGAACCTACGGGCAATCTTGATTTACATACCGCCCAATCCGTGTTTGCCCTGATGCTCGAGTTATCGCAAACCCTGGGTACGGCGTTTGTGATCGTCACTCATGATCCGGCTTTAGCGCAACGCTGCGATCGTGTGCTTCAGCTGACCCCCGACGGCTTGCGCCCACTGGTATCGTAACCACGAGATGATGGTCTGATGCTGATAGACAGTCATTGCCATCTTGATGCCAACGAGTTTGGTGGCAATGCGGCAGTAATTGCTGCACAAGCTGAAGAGGCGGGCGTGTCGTGGATAGTTATTCCTGCAGTTGAGGTAGCCAACTTTGATGTGGTGACTCAGTTATCACGATCGATAGCCGGTTGCGTGTATGCGTTAGGCATACATCCTATGTATGTACCCCAGGCTAAAGAGAGTGATTTGAAGGTGCTGCGTGAGCGCATAGACGCCTCGCTGGCAGATCACAAGATGGTTGCTGTGGGTGAGATAGGCCTGGATTTTTTTGTGCCCGGATTGAGCGAAGGCGAGCTCAGAGAAAAACAAGAATTTTTCTATTCCGAGCAATTAAAAATAGCGCGTGATTTTAATTTGCCCGTCATCTTGCATGTTCGGCGCTCCCAAGACACCTTACTAAAATATTTGCGCCGTATACCTGTATCCGGTGGTTTGGCCCACGCATTTAATGGCAGCGTTCAGCAAGCTCAGGCGTTTATTGATTTAGGCTTTGTGCTCGGCTTTGGTGGTGCCATGACGTTTACGCGCGCTTTACAAATACGTCGTTTGGCCAGCTCACTTCCCGGCACCGCATTGGCACTCGAAACCGATGCGCCGGATATTTCGCCTGCATGGCTGCATCCCGCTTCAAATAGTCCGCAACAACTTCCTCGCATTGCAGCGGTACTGGCCCAGCTGCGCGGCCAGACCATGGCAGATATAGAGCGCCTAACGACAGCAAATGTCGCTCGTGTCTTGCCCCGCCTTGGCAGCCTCATGATGGCCTGATTGCGCGCGCTGGCGTTGGGGTTGTTGGTGGGTGTGCTATGGCTGCAATCACGCCCCGAGCTTCCTGCTGTTTTTATTTCATTCGTTATTCTTCTTAGTTCGATTTGCTTGTTAATCGGCGCGCTGATTTTTGGGCGAGGTCGTCCTCGTTGGCAAGTGATTGCATTGCTGATTGCGGGCTGCGGTTTGGGCAGTGGTTGGTCTGGCTGGTTAGCGCATGAGTGGCTGAATCAAAGTTTGAATGCTGAACTTGAGGGTAGAGATATCCGAGTTATAGGCACGGTTGAAGGATTACCTGATCTCGGGCCAGCAGGTGAGCGATTTCGTTTTCATGTTGAGCAAGCGAATTTGCCTACGGGCGAACAAGTTACCGTACCCGAGCACGTGTCTTTGGGTTGGTATGCAGATAGCTCCGGCGATCCACCTACATTGATATCGGGTCAGCGTTGGCAACTTACGGTGCGTTTGAAGCGGCCGCATGGATTGGCTAATCCGGGTGGTTTTGATGTTGAAGTCTGGTTGCTAAATGAAGGATTAAGAGCCACGGGCTATGTGCAAAATAAAGATCATCAACTACTGGGTGAGCAGATGGCTCATCCTAAAATTTGGATAGACCGTGCGCGCGCTGCCTTGCGTGAAAAAATTCTCTCTGCACTGCCTGATCATGCTTATGCCGGAGTACTAGTGGCTTTGGTGATTGGAGATCAACGTGCGGTGAGTCAGACAGATTGGGAGATATTTAATCGTACGGGTGTGGGCCATTTGATTTCTATCTCTGGCCTGCACATAACCATGATTGCTGGTTTGTTTGCCTTGATTGCCCACGGGCTTTGGCAGCATTCATTTTTTACGCGCGCTCAGTTACCGCTGTTGTGTCCGGCGCATAAGGTTGCGGCACTGGCAGGATTGTTAGCAGCGTTTATCTATGTCGCGCTGGCAGGTTTTGGTATACCGGCGCAGCGTACGCTGTTAATGATTGCGGTAGTTACGCTTTCATTGTGGCTAAATAAAATCGTAGCTGTATCCCAGGTCGTATTGGCTGCATTGTTGGTTGTGCTGTTGTGTGATCCGTGGTCGGTCGTGTGGCCAGGATTTTGGCTTTCATTTGTCGCGATTGCGTGCATTTTGTATGCGTGTGCAGGTCGGGCTGAAGAAGGGCAGCTAACTTCAGAACCTGCACGTTGGAAAACACATCTTAAATCGGCTTGGCGTACCCAATGGGCGGTCACACTGGGGTTGCTTCCTTTAAGTTTTGCCTGGTTTGCTCAGACCTCATTAATTAGCCCGCTGGCTAATGCGTTGGCTATTCCCCTAGTTAGTTTTGTGATTACCCCCTTGTCTTTGCTGGGGAGTGTATTGCCAGCGCCTTTGTCGGTGGGTTTGCTAACGGCAGCTCATACGGTAACGGCATGGCTGGCAAGCGTGTTGGCGTGGTTGTCCTCACCTAGCTTGGCGGTTTGGAGCGCGCCTCAACCGAGTTGGGCTACGTTTGCTTTAGCCATGGCAGGCACGGTATGGATGCTGGCGCCGCGCGGCTGGCCGCTGCGCTGGGTGGGTGTGTTGCTGTGGGCGCCGATGCTATTGGCTAAAGCGACTGCGCCTGAGCAGGGTTTTTGGCTGACAGCTTTCGATATCGGACAGGGCAATGCTTTATTGGTCGAGACGCCGCACCATCGCTTGATTTATGACACCGGCCCGGCATTTTCACTGGAGTCGGACGGCGGCAGTCGGGTGCTATTGCCCTATCTTCGTGCGCGCGGCATACATCATCTTGATGGATTGGTGATCTCACACAGCGATAACGATCATTCAGGCGGCGCACAGTCATTGTGGGCGGGCGTAGCGATTGATTGGTTGAGTTCTTCTTTATTTTTTGATCACCCCTTGGTGAGTAACGCGCCCCGGCATTACCCCTGCCATGCCGGGCAGCACTGGGTTTGGGACGGCGTGGAATTCGACATGCTGCACCCGCAGGCCAACCATCTGCACAACACGACACTAAAGCCCAATTCACGCAGCTGCACACTACGGATTCGTTATCGCGACCGAACGGTACTGCTCACGGGCGACATAGAAGCGCCGCAAGAACGCGCTCTGGTAGAACGGGCAGGGCAGCATTTA
>JAULVH010000095.1:0-1685 GCA_032111105.1 Burkholderiaceae bacterium
GTCTGAAAGCCAGGAGTATCAATGTAAATAAACTGCGCGTCAGGTACTGTTTGTATACCGGTAATGCGATGGCGGGTAGTCTGCGCTTTGCGCGATGTGATGCTGACTTTTGCACCTATCAACATGTTCATCAGCGTTGACTTACCCACATTGGGACGACCAATAATGGCGATGTAGCCACACCGAAAATCAGCTGCAGCGGTGTTTTCAGTCATGCTGATTTACTTTGGCTGTTACGTTTGGTCGGATCGCTTGCATCGGGCAATAAGGGCTCTGGTTCTTGCTGAAGGTTACTGGGTGACTGCTGGCCAAATTTGGCAGATTCATGAGATTTTTTTTTAGGTGTGTCAGCAGGTGCATCCGGCTGGAAGGTTGCAATGCCTGCTAACTTTAATTGAGTAGTACGTTGCCGGTTTTTTTTAGGCAGGCCTGGAGAATTCTCTAAGGCGGCCTGAACTGCTTCTAGTGCTAATCGCGCAGCGGCCTGTTCGCCGGCACGACGACTACCACCCGTCCCATAGACTTGAATATCCAATTTGGCGATCACGCACTCCACTTCGAATTCTTGATTGTGTGCTGCACCGTGAGTAGCAACGACGTTGTACTGAGGCAGAGAGAATTTTTTTCCCTGCAAATATTCTTGCAAGAGCGTCTTGGCATCTTTACCCAAGGTTTTGGGATCAACGGTTTCTATGATGGGCTCGTAGAGCTCTTTGATGACGGAGTAGGCCACGTCAAATCCGGCATCGAGATAGATGGCGCCAAACAATGCTTCTAAGGTATCGGCCAAAATCGAGGGGCGACGAAATCCGCCCGACTTGAGTTCGCCCTCACCTAACCGCAGGCATTGGGATAATTCCAGATGCTGCGCGATTTCATACAACGATTGCTGTTTGACGAGATTAGCTCGCAGGCGCGACAAATCACCTTCGTCGATTTTATCGAAGCGTTCAAACAGTAGCGAAGCGATCACGCAATTAAGTATCGAATCACCGAGAAATTCCAGCCTCTCATTATGGAGGCTGCTGTGGCTACGATGGGTCAGTGCCTGCTGCAGTAACGCTGGCGTTCTGAAGGTGTGACCTAGCCGAGTTTGCAATGAGTTGGTATCCATCTGCCATGCGATCAATTAGGAGGTTTTCCTTCGGAATTCGCAAAATTCGAACCCCGGTACACAATCAGCAGGCTGACAGGGCCAGCCAGGTAAATCTTTTTTTCATACGTGAAACTGACTTTTAATGAATCGCTCGTTCCCTCGATCACTAAATCCTTGCCCTGTAGCGAATCAACATAACCAGCCGATGCTAATTTGTCGAACGTTGCTCTTACCTCTGCGGGTGTTCGGGATACTGCTGAGGCGGCCTTGACTGTTTTTTCTATCGCCCAGTATTCAAATACGCTAGGGCCCGCCCGCACAGCCAATAAACCTGCCAGCCCCATGAGGGTTAATGAACACAAAAAACCTATAAGTGAGAATCCTCTAGCTCTTTTCTTGCTAGCTGTAGCAGGGTATCTCGCACTCAAAGTCATTAATGAAATGGGCCTATACGTTTGAGATCACCCAAGTTCATCCACACAAAAAATGCTCTTCCAACAATATTTTTATCTGGAACGAAACCCCAATAGCGCGAATCCAAACTGTTATCTCGATTATCGCCCATCATAAAGTAGTGTCCAACCGGCAC
>JAULVH010000095.1:1695-5171 GCA_032111105.1 Burkholderiaceae bacterium
TTGAGGAAAAGCATCCGGGCTAGGCACGTAACTTGGCAAGCGATCGTCATTAAGCAATTGATGTGAAACACCGGTTAAGTCTTCGCGTAAATGAGTGAAATAGGTCAAACGTTCTTCGTCCAGATAATCCGGCAATTTCTCATAAGGCAAATCTTGCCCATTGATAGATAAGCGCTTGTTTTTGTACACCACTTTATCTCCCGGGATGCCCACCACCCGCTTGATGTAATCCAGTGAGGGATCTTTAGGAAATTTAAACACCATTACGTCACCCCGCGAAGGGTTGTTAATAGAGATGACTTTTTTATTAACTATTGGCAGTCGTATTCCATAGGTGTACTTATTGACCAATATCAGGTCACCAATCTGCAAGGTGGGAACCATGGAACTCGAAGGAATCTTGAACGGCTCGAACATAAATGAGCGAAAAAGAAAGACCGCAGCTATTACAGGAAAGAAACTTCCGGTATAGGCAACCCAGGTAGGCTGACGTTCGAGCTTTGCAACTAATTCAGCTCGTGCCACCGGATCCGGCTTAATCCCATCTTCAGTTAAGCGCGCTGCGCGTGCATCAAATTCGTCGAGCAGATCTTTTGCCTCACGCTGGCGTATAGGAGCAAGATAAAACTTATCCAGCGCCCATATAGAGCCTGTTACTACAGTGAGCAGAAACAAGATTAAGGCAAAATTTCCGAGTAAGGATTGCAAAGTCATGTTGGCGTCTTTTTTTGTGGATCAGAACAAGCGGGACTATTTGTCTTCAACTTGCAAAATAGCAAGGAAAGCTTCCTGGGGTATTTCAACCGAGCCCACTTGCTTCATACGTTTCTTGCCTGCTTTTTGTTTTTCCAACAATTTGCGCTTACGGCTGATATCGCCGCCGTAGCACTTAGCAATCACGTTTTTGCGCAAGGCTTTCACGTTTTCACGTGAGATTATGTTCGCGCCTATGGCCGCCTGAATCGCAACATCGAACATCTGGCGCGGTATGAGCTCACGCATTTTTGCAGCAACAGCACGGCCACGGTATTGGCTATTCGAGCGATGGACAATAATGGCCAGCGCGTCAACCTTCTCTGCATTAATTAGCATGTCGACTTTAACGACATCGGCTGCGCGATATTCTTTGAATTCATAATCCATTGATGCATAGCCACGCGAGATGGATTTGAGTCGATCAAAAAAATCCAGCACGATTTCAGCCATGGGAATTTCATAGGTCAGCTGCACCTGCTTACCATGGTAAGTCATGTTTAATTGCACACCACGTTTTTGGGTACACAGCGTGATGACCGCGCCCACGTACTCTTGCGGCATGTATAAATTAACAGTAACTATAGGCTCTCTGACCTCTTCGATCTTGGAGGGATCTGGCATCTTCGATGGATTGTCGACCAATATAGTCTTACCATCGCGCTGGACTACCTCATAAATCACGGTAGGCGCGGTGGTAATCAAATCCATATCGAATTCGCGCTCCAGACGCTCCTGCACTATCTCCATGTGCAGTAGTCCGAGAAATCCACAGCGAAATCCAAAACCCAAGGCTTGCGATACTTCGGGCTCATACATCAGCGCGGCATCATTCAACTTGAGCTTCTCTAGCGAATCGCGCAGTGCATCGTATTGATTAGCTTCTACAGGAAACAGTCCCGCAAACACTTGCGGCTGTACTTCTTTAAAACCAGGCAGTGGCGACGATGCAGGACGTGCAGCCAAAGTGATGGTGTCGCCTACTTTGGCAGCCTTGAGCTCTTTAATGCCGGCAGTAATGAAACCCACCTGACCAGCGGATAAGGATTCACGCGAGACTGATTTAGGCGTAAACACACCCACGCTCTCGACCAGATGCTGAGCACCCGTGGCCATGAACAGAATTTTTTCTTTGGGTCGCAGAGTGCCATTGATTACGCGCACCAACATCACCACACCCACGTAATTGTCAAACCATGAATCAACTATTAGTGCCTGCAGAGGCGCATCGGGATCGCCCTTGGGTGGTGGCACTCGGAGTATCAGCGATTCGAGTACATCCTGAACACCTAATCCGCTTTTAGCAGAGCAGTGAACAGCATCTGAAGCTTCAATACCTATGACTTCTTCGATTTCATTGATTGCGTTTTCCGGATCGGCAGAAGGCAAATCAATTTTATTTAAGACGGGCACCACTTCTACGCCCAGATCCAAGGCCGTGTAACAGTTGGCTACCGTTTGCGCCTCAACCCCCTGAGAGGCATCGACTACCAGTAGCGCGCCCTCGCAGGCAGACAAGGATCGGCTGACCTCGTAGCTAAAATCGACGTGGCCCGGCGTATCAATCAGGTTGAGATTGTAGATTTTGCCATCGCGCGACTTGTACTGCAGAGCCGCAGTTTGCGCCTTGATGGTGATGCCACGTTCGCGCTCGAGATCCATGGAATCGAGCACCTGCGCTTCCATTTCACGGTCCGAGAGGCCACCACAAAGCTGAATGATACGATCAGCCAGCGTCGACTTGCCGTGATCAATGTGAGCGATGATAGAAAAATTTCTTATATTTTGCATTATTGCCGCGGGTACAAAAAAAGCGCTCTGAGCGGGGCTTTTCCCCATGCGAGCGCCTTGATTGAAAAGCTATTCAGAGTGCGCATTTTACCGGATTTGAAGCCTACCCTGACCGTTTAACCCAGATACGCCTAAGAAGCTCAGTCGGGAGGGGATGAAATAAAACCTTTTACCGCGTTTTCATCCAGAAAATAGTGGCAAAGCTGTTGGTCTGGCTCACCTTTGCGGCAACCCATCAAAACGGGTACGAGCTCGTCGTAACGCTCAACCAGTTCGGCGTGAGGGTCGATATCGACCACTTCGACGCGTATTTCGTCACCTATGAGCTTTTTAAGAGCTTCCAGCAGGTCATCACATAGATGACAGTAACTGCGCGAATACAGGATAAAGCTGGCTGGCGATGACACGTTGGATAGAGGCGCTTACAAAGATTCAATTACAAAAAAGAAAAAGGCTGCGACCTAAGTCACAGCCTTTTCAGACTTCCATGCTTACGGCTGGGCAGGACGCAACGGTACAAACTGAGATGCGTCGCCTCGTCGCACTAGCAACAGCGCATTTTTCTTGGGGTCCAGTTTGGCTACCAGCGCATTAAACTGCTTGACGTCTTTAATGTCGGTATTGTTAAGCCGAACAATCACATCGCCAGGCTGTATACCCGCACGCGCAGCTGCACCATCGGCCAAATCGACAATAACGCCGCCTTCGAGCTTGAGTTCACGGCGTTGGCCTTCAGTCAAATCATTCACGGCAAGGCCAAGTGAGTTAAGCACCTGCTCTTGCTTGGGCTTTTTCTCTTCTTTCTTGGCTACCTGTTCTACTTCCATTTCAGCGATCACTACTGGCAGATCGCGCTTATTGCCTTTGCGAAGTACTGTCAGAGTCGCTTTTGATCCTGGCTTGGTATTACCTACTAAACGAGGCAAGTCACC
>JAULVH010000096.1:0-14606 GCA_032111105.1 Burkholderiaceae bacterium
CATTTTCCCATACAAGACCGTCTTGTTTTGGCAATAATTGGCCGAAAGGGGATGGTCTGGTTTGGAGGGCGTAGTTGGCCAAAGCGGACGTTCAGAAGCGGTCCACAACGAATTTGGCTGTCACCGCCGGGCAACCGAGTTGTTGCAGTCCTGTCGCGTTGCACGCTACGACGCGAAGCGCGTTGTTGGTTTAGGACGCGGCGGGGTCGGTAAACTGATAGCTGAAGAAACCAGAATCTTCCAATGAAAATCAAAACAATTAAGCCTGTGTCTCTTTAGACGAAGTGTACCAAGCCTAGGACAAAAAACAGTCACGTTGGAGTTCCCGCTGCTGGAACTGATAGGCGGTCTGCTATGGACACTTCTGCCAGTCTTCCCAGAATCCAATATGCATTGCTGCTATAGGTTCCAGATACGGCAAATGTTGGTAGGTGATGGGATCAAGTTCTGCATACGCAGCTTTAATTACGTCGTCGCCTGACTGCGCCGCAAGTCTCAAAAAGACTGTTACTTCAGCCTTTTCCTCTAATGTTTGTGACTCCTTAAAAGCGCAAATTGCTGCACCGATACTTCCATGGGCCGGAACGTAGTTCATAAAGCCAAGCATAAAGAAGATCCAAGCATTTGGTATAGTCAAGTCTGTCATGGGTTTGCTCATTTTGAAAAGGGAGGGCTTGGATAAGCTGAATGGATCCGAATTCCATTCGGCATTGTAGGGTCTGGCACAACAAACACAGCTCCGCGCGGTAGCGGTAGGGTGCATTCCATCAATGGAATGCACCATGTTCAAGCAGTTCCTGAGCTCGACCATATGGGGTCACTTAGAACGGCTCAATGCGTCGCTCTGATTGCCTTGAAGCCGTCAGACAATTGTTATTGCGCAAGCTGGGGTGTCAAGAGGTGAAATCGGCTTCGCCGACGCGCGAAGCGCGCCTCTTGACGCCCCATCTTGCGCGCACAAACTCGAACACGGCCTTTGCGTAGGCAGTGCCTGCGGCAAAGGCTGTCTTAGTGAAAAACTAGAACCAATACCGCAGTGTGTAAGGTGGTGCAGTCCTGTCGGACCGCACCCTACATGCTTTCAAACGTCCGCTTTTGAGCAACCGCCAACCCACCCCAAACGGCAATCCTTGGCGCAAAACAGACCATAGGACAAGATTCAGAATTGATATTTGCGGACATAAGGCGTGAAAGGTTGGCCTCGAGGCGGCGGTTGTGATCAGAGAACATTTCTTGCGGTTGGCTATGCGATTTTCTGTCCCGGCTGACCGCCGCAATGGCGATAACTGACCGCTTTTCGTGGCAAACAGCGCGGTGTTTGGTGGCGTCTAACAGCTGCTGCCAACGCCGGAACGGGTAGCCTTCTCGGCCTATCATAAGGCCGTGATGCACAACTTCACCCCGCAATTGGGAGTTGCACGAAGCGCAGCTTCCGTTTCCGCGCGTGGTCGGCATTAAGCAGCAACGAGTGTCATCGCGCCCTTAGCGGTGATCTGGACCAAAAAACGTCCTCAAAATCACCTCGATGTCTCTAAGCGGGGTTCCAATATCAGCCACTTAAAAGAAAAATTATAGCCCTCAATCTACTACTGGCTATGAACCACTACGAAAGCGATACATAACGTGATGGGATAGACTCTCTGGACTTTCTGGACTATAT
Organism: Burkholderiaceae bacterium; assembly: GCA_032111105.1. Taxonomy (GTDB): domain Bacteria; phylum Pseudomonadota; class Gammaproteobacteria; order Burkholderiales; family Burkholderiaceae_D; genus Pernthalerella. The sequence continues at coordinate 1,661 of JAULVH010000096.1, forward strand.
AGAACCCTTCAATTTCTAGGAGTGGAAGCCATTGATCCGCGAGAAGGCACCAGCTACCGTTTTTGGCGAAGAGTTCACTCTTGCCCTGCGCGAAATCGAACAGAGCGCAGATACTCCGCGAACTAGGGCAATTATGAATGCCGTACTTGAAAACTGGATCAAAACGCAACTGCGCAGCGAAAGCGGAAAATTTGGTGAATTCATCCAGTATTATGCTGGTGCGGTGAATAACCTAGGAAGTGCAGATCCAAAGTTCAGCCGAAGGACGACGGCATACAACAATAAAGTGCCTTTCTCGGAACCGGCAGACGCAAGCACAGAAGCTGACCTTTACTCACTTATGTCAAAGACTTTGCCAAACGCGCAAGGTTGGAACGCTTTCGATTCGGTCCTGTCGAGAGGCCATTCGATGGCTCAAGCCATCATGGCGCGACCCGACATGCTCTCAGCTGACGATATAGCTGAGCGTATGCAGCTGGCTCGTTCCACAGTTTACGATTATATAAAAAGGCAACTACTTCTAGCGGTTAAAGTTGGGAAATCGGTCCGCCTACCAGATTGGCAAATTGATGAGGCTGGTCAGCCATTCGCAAGTATGCCGGAACTCCTTAAACGAGCGCACGGCAATGCATGGGACCTTTATCGAGTGCTAACAGCCTGCAAGCCTGATGACGACATGCCGTACGGCGTTCAACTCATGGTAAAGCGGCAGACTGAAGAATTATTCGAATATATTGACACCGCGCTGCCAGAGTGAAGCCTGAATTGAATCCCCCCGAGACGCTAGTTACGAGCAATCTTCCGATCACACAGGTAGGAGGAATGTTGACGGGTATACGAGTTTTCAGGTCCACATTCGATAGTGGTCTGGGAATTGGAGATGGCTTATCACGACTCAGTCCGCCGAAAGATTATCCGGAAAGCAGATTCAAAGTACTTTACATGGCTGAAGACCTTGAGACGGCGCTCATGGAAGCAATCTTTAGGGATTCCTTGACGAGCCAAACCGCATTCAGGTCACTGCCTATTACCACTTTGGAAGACTACGATATAAGTCGACTAGCGTTTGATTTTTCAGGGTGGAGCTTGCTCGACCTCACTGGCATGGGCCCAACAATTATGGGCATGCATCGAGACATCATGAATCTCAGCGACCACACTTGGAGTCGACAATGGTCAGCCGCGATCCACAAAAACGTGCCCAACATTGGTGCCGTTGCATATCATTCAACCTTCACTAAGCGAACATGTATAGCAATCTATGACCGAGCTGCCGCCAACGGCCAGGAAATCAACCGAGGCCCTTTGCTTTTAGAACCCGATATTTACAAAGCGCTCGATAACCTTGGTGTTGGTCTCTTCTCTTAGCCCTAGAAGAAAAGTGCAAAAAGACAGCGCCATAACATCAAGTTATAACGCGCAGAACGCTTACTACGTCCAAAGATGACATAGACCGCTGCCAAAACTGTCTAATCCGGAGACAAGCCAATCCATGATGTCGTGCATAGTTGATCTTCGCGCCAAGGACGAAAAGCGTAACATAGCGCGCGCCTATGCAATCGAGTTTGGTCAAGATCTATTCGGATGCTGGATTATTCGCCGACACTGGGGAAGAATTGGGAGTCACGGCCAAAGCCAAGAAGTTATTGTCGCTTCCAAAGAAATTGGCGTCAAAACAATTTCTACCTAGCATCGAGATAGGGCGAGTGCACCAAGACGCATTGGCATTTGCTATCAGGTCGCTGAAGGCGAAGTGATAAGCCTGTGCGACCTAGACCGGAGAATCGGTTGACACGGTATATCGCACACAGGCACGGTAGATCACACACGCACCAACTCTAATAGCGATTCGGTAGAACGGACACATTTTATGGCGGCCTCAGAACAAATTGATCTGTTCTTGGATAGCATGATCGATGCGCCGCTTCGCGATGAGCAAGCTACGCTGGAACACCCATTCTTCAGTCTGACGAAACGCCCACAGCGCGAGCCTATGATCTATAACCATGGCGCAATCTCGATCCAGGTAAACCCGGGTCCACGCGGCATTGCAACAATCTGGGATCGCGATGTGCTGATCTATTGTGCGAGCATTCTAAACGACCGCCTCGGGCGTGGCTTGCCACTCGACCGAAAAATTCGCTTTGCAGCTCATGATTTTTTAAAACTAACTGGCCGCGGCAAAGGACTGCAAGCGTATACCCTCTTCCTCGATGCCTTGGAGCGTTTGAATACAACCTCGGTAAAGACCACAATCGCGGCAGGCGACACTACCGAGCGCCGAGGCTTCACTTGGATCTCGGCTTGGCGTGTTATCGAGGACACCCGCCCCGATGGCACGCGCCGCATGCGGGGCGTCGAAGTCGAATTGTGTGACTGGATGTACCGCGCGATTGTCCAAGACCGACGTGTTCTATCGATCAATCCCCAATATTTTCGCCTTCATAGCGGTTTAGCGAGACGCCTCTATCAATTGGCCCGCAAACATTGCGGCCGGCAGCCCAATTGGAGCATCGGGCTTGTTCGATTGGCTGAAAAAGTAGGAACGGCCCAAGATCTGCGGTTCTTTAAGCGGGACCTTAAGGCCATTATCGCCAAAGACGGTGTGCCAGATTACACCTTCACGATGACGCGCGATCCAAATGGCGAACTTGAAGCTGCAATGGCCGAGCAAGGGATCGATATGAGTGATCTAAAGAATGACCGAATTTTGGTTGTCGTGACGCCAAAGTTCGAAACTTCAAACCAAGGTGACGGCAAACCAATCGGTATAGGCAAGTCCAAGCGGGCCAGCAAAGCGAAGCCAGCCGCTGAGGATTAGACTCTCAAAGAGACAATCTCCTCTATCGGTATATCACACACGCAATCGACGGAATTCTGCGACCCCTCGCCCTAACAGAGGCTCTTTCCTGAGCTGAAAATGACCCCCTGCCCTTGAGTGGCACCAACTGCGGCCAGACGGCATCCCTCGAGTTCAAGTTATCGAACCTCGATACGGTATATCGCACACAAAGTCTGACCGAAGGGGTAGGTTATACGGTATATCGCACACAATTTCATCGGTAGAACGCCCACAAAACCTCGGTATATCACACACAAATTCATCGGTAGATCACACACACATTATCGGTATATCGCACACCAACATAATCCGACAACATACTGAAAAAACTGGGCTAAAGCTGACTTTCCAGCACCGCTAACTTTATAACTTGAACCTAACAATCTTAACGAAACACCAGTTTGCTTGCGTGATAGATCACGCAAACTGGCGAAAACTAACGGCAGAATTTCTACTGTTCTTGTTTACGCCACTCTCTGGCAAGCTTCTGTGCTTCGGAGATCTGAGAGGCGCTCATCATAGCAGTTACCGCGTCCCGAGCTTTGGGAGCAACTTTATCGCCGCCGGCTGCCGATAGATTGAGCCATTTATGAGCCTGCACGTAATCCTGCGCCACACCTTGACCCTTAAAATAACTCACTCCGAGATTAAACTGCGCCCGGGCTTGTCCCTGTTCGGCCGCTTTTCGATACCAATACACCTCTAAAACGTAGTCTTGAGGCACACCCTGACCCGCGCCATACATCACCCCGAGATTATATTGCGCTATAGCATCGCCTTGATCAGCGGCCCTTCGATACCAGCTAACAGCAGCGACATAATCTTGCAAAACGCCGAAGCCTTTCTCGTATGATAAACCGAGATTGAACTGTGCAGACGGATATCCCTGATCTGCAGATTTGCGGAACCACTCTACGGCGAGTTCTTGATTTTGCTGTACGCCTTGGCCAGCTGCGTACATCACTCCAAGGTTATATTGCGCTGCGGCGTTGCCCTGATCTGCAGCTTTTCGATACCAGCTGGTAGCTTCAATGTGACTTTGCGGAACACCTTGGCCCACGCCATACATAAATCCGAGATTTAACTGGGCTCCAGCGTGTCCTTGAACTGCAGCTTTTCGATACCAGCTAGCAGCGGCAGGATAGTCTTGAGGCACGCCCTGCCCTTTCTCGTAGAGTGACGCCAGGTTTACTTGGGCCGTAGCTTCTCCCTGATCTGCAGCTTTTCGATACCATTTCGAGGCCAAAAGATAGTCTTGGGGTACTCCTTGGCCTTTGGCATACATGACCCCGAGATTTGTCTGCGCTACCGAACTCCCCTGAACTGCTAAGGGTTCAAAAATCTGAAATGCTAGCCGATAGTCGCCTCTATTGTATGCCCCAATGCCATTTAGCACTTCAGGCAGTTTATCAAGATCAGCGACACTTTTTTGAAACTGCTGCATCGCGACGTCAAAATCTGGAGCAGGGCTGTTTGAACTTGCTTGCGCATTCACTTGAGGCGCATAACCAAAAACGCTGCCAATCAAGGCTAATATCAAAGAAAACCGATCTATGGACAGCATAATGCACCTTCTGAAAATTTTGAGTGCGGAGCCGCAGGATACAGCAATTCAATTTAAAGCAAAAATGATAACCATCCTATTGCGGATCGCGATTAGTGCCGCGACAGCCCTTCAGAGGCAACTTTATGGCCTCTTTATGAACCTCAAAGTGCGACGCGTAAAATCCGCGAGCTCATCATCACTGATTAACTCGGTTGCATACGCATTGTTAGTGTCATGATGAAACCGATTGCCATAATCGAGGAGTAACCGAAGTTCCCGAGTGCTGTCTTGATCCATAATCGGATTTGGCGTTCTAAGGGCCTGCGCACACTTGTCATGAAATAGGCCGAGCAAGTGGCCGGGAGTGAAAATGTTGGGATATGCCACACGGCAAAATGCTTCGAGCATTGGCCGAAGACTTTCAGCCACACGCCGTTGCTTGTCTGGATCTGCATTTTTCAAATACGCTAAAGCATCAGCGTGGCGACGATCATGTTCTGTGACCATATTCGCTGTCACATCCCATTTAGCCAATGTCGATGCCGCTTCTGACCGCCTAACCTCGACCGCCGCTTTTTGAACTTGCTTACATTTATCCCAAACGCTCAACAAAAATGGCTTGGAGTGAGACAATACAATCATTGCTGCCACTTCACGCACCAACCGATCCATCTCTTGGACCGTATGCAACGTGCGATGCTCGTCGAGGCTCGTCATAGGATCGTCAATCACAATAATTTTGCGAGCACGATCTGGATTATTCTCCAAGCTGGCAAAAAAGAACGCTAACGCCAACGTGTTTCGATCTCCGGCGCTCAAAGTGTTTCTAAAGCTTGTCTCGCCATCAGCTGCCGCCAAGGGCACCACATTGCCATCTATGAGCAGCGTATAATTGGCACTTGAGCCAGCACGATTATTGACCGGATCAATTGGACCAACCCGAAAGTTCGCATTAAAACGTCCAAGAAATTGATTGATAGCAGCCCCATAAGCTGGAAAAGCCCTTTGACGATGCTCATCGAGTTTAGCCCGTGCCGCAGCCCGTCGAGTTTCCGCCGCCGACTTGGCGACCCTCTCCGCCAAATATGCATCACATTGCGGAGCGATAGCGGGATCGAAACGTGCCGCAATGGCCTTCAAATGTCCAAGGTCAGTAGCAAGAACGGCGACATTTGCTTCGCGAGCTTCCTCTTTGACCAAATGCAATCCAAAATTGACGATCAGTAACAGGTCGGAAATGTGCGCGATTTGATCACATCTGGCATTGTAGGCGGCAATTGCTCTAACCGCCTCGTCGGAAACCACAAGGGCCTCCAGAGGATTAGCTAGCTTGGTCTCAAGCAAGTGCTCAACATGCTCACGCGCCAACTTCCACGTAAGCGCTATTGCAGCCGTATCAATCTCATCCTCGGGGACGTCGACAAAAGGTCGCCAAAAACCTCTTTTCTCGACAGTCTCCCGCACGCGTCTTTCAAACGCTGATTGGATATCGCTACTATGAGATACTTTGAAGTCATCAACGCTTTTGAGAATTTCTTTCCTGAAATCGTTGTAAGCCTCACTAAAATAAGCACGGTAGTGAGCCAGTAACGGGGAATCCGCCAGATCCTGCGCGCACAACGGACACTGCCCGGCCGCCTCGCCGGCCTGGCCGTCGGCAATGGCCAAGCCATGACCGACCCACGCTTCCCCTCCCCTGCCGAGCCCCGCAAGATGGTCCTGAACGCGTCTAAGCGCGTCGGCATCTAAGTCTGGCAACCCTGCCGCCAATGTTTGGCGAAGCGCTTCAAGATCAATGCGAGGCAACTCAAGCGCACCAAACGTGCCCATGGCAGCGATACGTGCTGAGTTCTGCGCCGCTGCAAGACGCTTCTCCGCCTCATCGGTCAACCGCGGCAGGTCATTAACTGGCGCGAGCGCGCAGAATTGCTCTGCTGTCAAATCCCCTCTCGCCGCACGAGGGAGCGCGTTCTCCATATCTCGAAGAGTTCGATTGTGAGTTTCGATAGCATCGACCTCAGCCTGGTACGCACGCGCAAGAGCGATCCCCTCCGAGCCCACAATCAACTCGTGTAAATTCTGTCTCTGCGTTGTTCCAACCTCTATGCCGGCGCAAACATTCTCAGCGACAAATGCATCGTCAAAGACTGAGATTTCCGGCATGGTTCGATTCCATGTGCCGCCCTGAAACATCGCTTGAGGCGCAACGCCGGTATCGACCACAATGTGGGGAGGGTGTGCAGCTCCCAACCGGGCACGCTCATTAATTAGCTCGGCTCTTCCGGTCGCCAAAGATCGAAAAATGGCGGCAATAGTTGATTTGCCGCGCGCATTTTCGGCATAAATGACCGTTAATTTGCCAAAGGGAATCTGCGCACCAGCCGTGACGCTATCAAAACGACCAACATTTCGAAGAAGATTTAACGACCTTATCAAAGCCAACCCCAATTCAAGTCACGATCCGGTTAGTGACCCCCGGTCGATGAATGCCAAAATCTAAAAGACCAAAATAGCGCCGTAATGGATGGCCAGCAATCACATACGTCAAGCTGAAAGCGTGCCATCCACAACTTTCCCTTTAGAGGCGTCAAACAATATCAAAGACCTCTTTGTGGTCCGAGGCTGTGCGGGGAAAACGCATAATTGTGGAGCAAGTCTATGCCTGAAACCAATCTTGGAGCCGCGATCGCCGGAGGTAATCCAAGCGACGGCCGAAAGGATCATGATCTCTATGAAACCCCTCCTTTAGCCACTCAGGCCCTCGTCAATTGGCTAGGCCCTGCCCTGCCCGCTCAAGTCTGGGAAATCGCCTGCGGCAATCATCATATCACCCGCGTCTTGCGCGCCCATGGTTGTGAAGTCTTTGAAAATGACCTCATCGATCGCGGTGATCATGTTGTCTCAGATTATCTGGCATCTTCGGCGGCCGATGCACCCTTCTCGCCGCTGGCCATCATCACCAATCCACCCTGGGATCAGGCGTCAGCCTTCATTGAGCATAGCCTTCTGATCCATCGGCCGCGCTTTATGGCACTCCTCCTCAAAGCCCAATTTTTCCATAATCGCTCGGGCGTTAAACTAAGCGCCAACCCGCTCACGCGGCCAACCCACACATTGCCTGTGTCCTTCCGTCTCGATTTTAGAGGCCGAGGAAATCCCGCCATGGATTGTACCTGGTTCCTCTGGGCACCCGATCTTGTCGATAGCCATCCCCGCTTTGAAGCCCTTGCCCGTCCCCTCTGATGCCCTTATGCAGCCTGCGCGACCATGCCGGGTTGCCTCATATCCCGGCACCAGATCAGAAACTCGGTGAGATCCAGTAATGCCGCCGGCCCAATTCCCTCAAATTCATGGCCCTGTGGGCCGCTCCGACGGGTCAATTCTCCAAGATTGCCCATTGCTTGAAATAGTTCGGTAAAATCAAACAAGGGCCGGAATTCCTTGGCGGCCTCTTCCAGATCGTGCTGAAAAATCCAGTGGCCGTGATTGTGCTGAATATCCCGACACGTCCACTCAAATAGCGTCTCGATCCGATTGCGGAACGCAGACTGGCGCACCCAGTCTTCCCTGCGTACCAAAACCGATTGGATGACCGCCACATGCGTCGATACAGGGCGCACTAAAGGATGACGCCACTGGCAGAAATCATCCTGCTCGCGTGAAGCTTGGCGGCACGCCGCAACAACTTCCAAAAACTCCCCCCGACAACTTGCACCCACAGCCCTACCGCTTTTCAAAGCTCTGTAGGGTATCTCAAGGATCTGCCTCAAGCTGATCAAGCCCTCGATATGTCCCTGAAAGGCCCTGTTCGCCCGTTCACTCATCCGAAAAGCACGAACCGGCACATCTAGCCAGGTGCTTGCGCTATCTCCTTTTAAGATCTCGTCGCAGGCCCTGTGCCACGAAAACTCCATGTCCCTAGGCCGCCATTCGCCAGGCTCGTTTCCCCGTCTCAGTTTGTAAATACTCTGGCCGAAGGTCTTGTTCTGAACCTGCTCGAATAGCCATCTGGGAAGTCCTGCCAGTCGGGCGCCGCCGAGGCGTTGATAGATCTCCGAGTTGAAAATCTCTTCGCCCTTTTGCTTGGCCAAATCTTCAATCGTTGGGAAATCCTGTCCAATCACGGCCATGCTTTGGGGTAAAATCGGGGCCAAGGGTAAGGCTAAGTCTTCGGGATTTAGGCGAGTCAGTTTCTCGCTGAAATGATCGAACTCTCGCTGCAGTCGTTCGATGACCCATTTTTGCTCCGCCAACAATAAATCCCCCAATAGTCTCAAAAGCATTCTGGCCTCTGAATCGTCCAGTCAAGCTCGCAGAATCCAGATGCGTTGAGCCAACTCTAGCCTTAAGCATAGGTTCCTGCGGGCGTCCCCGGCTTACTTGCCGGGTCGGGCACTATTCGCGCCAAAAGCGCTCACCGAGCCAGCTATGCCGTCTCGGCCCTTCGGGTGACGATCCCTGACGCAGCCTACCACAAGCTGCTTATGGGGAGCCAATATATCCCGCCGATTTTGTTGAGTGATCAGCCGCTTCTGGCGATTCTTGCGATGGCGGTGAGACGCAAAACCGCCGACGGTGTGACGCAAAAATGACGGCGGTATGATGCAAAATAGACGGCGGTATGACGCGAATTGAGCATCGGTGTGCCGCGCGTCATTGATTTTGTGATTTTCCTACCAAAAACATTATTTTTTTCAGCCGCCTGCCAGGCCCTGTATGGAGTGCGTTAGGTACGACCAGGAAGCCCAAAGGGCGCAGGGCTTGATATAGGGTGTGGATCCTAGGGTTTAAGTTTTTCACCGTCTTTTGTGTCTGATCTCAATTTTGACCACCAAAATTAATGACTTGTTAAGCGAAATTGCAAGATTGAACGAAACATCGCAAAGATATGCTGAAATTCCTTCAATTGGCCTTCGTCGACTGCAAAAGGATGAAAACGTGGTACAAGATAACTATAGCTCTGAAGCAAGCCGGATCGGCGCTTTAGCGCAAGCAGGCGAGGAAATGGTCGAACGGCTCCGGCGTACAGCCTTTCTTCCAGGCGCGAGGAAAGGCTTACAAGTTCGTTTTGGGATAGCCGAAGCAGCTGAACTTTTGGGGTGTTCAACCAATCGTATAAGGATGGCGGAGCAAGATGGCCGACTTCCGCCAGCACCTGAAAGCGAGACCGGACGAAGATTGGGATATGATATCTCGGCGCTATTGAATATGCGGGAAGTCTTAGGTGCGTCCCCACGGAGGCGCGAGCAGGACCCACCTGCTATCATCGCGGTTCAGAATTTCAAAGGCGGCGTCGGAAAGTCCACCCTGACAACTCACTTGGCGCACTATTTGGGTATCGCAGGCTATCGAGTGTTGGTTGTGGATTGTGACAGTCAAGCTACAACGACCACACTTTTTGGCTTCAATCCGCATTTCGCGATCCGACAAGAAGAAACGCTCTACCCCTATTTGGCACTTGAGCCGACAGAGGATGATTTAGCCTATGCGGTTAAGGCTACGGTCTGGCCCAATGTTGATCTCATTCCCTCAAATCTGCAGTTGTTCGACGTTGAATATGAACTCGCAGCCGCAGGATCGCGTGGTGGAAGCGTGCTACCTGCCCGGTTTCGTAAGCTGCGCGAGGGGTTGGCTAAGTTGGCGCGGAACTACGATGTAGTGATCCTCGACCCACCCCCTGCCCTTGGGACGATTTCGTTAGCGGTTATGCAAGCAGCCAATGCGCTTCTGGTACCACTAGCGGCAACCACGCCCGACTTTTGTTCCACTGTCCAGTTTTTATCGATGATGGATCAAGTCCTGGAGCAATTAAGTGGTGCCGGCATCGAAGTTGATTATGATTTTGTGCGCCTGATGTGTTCGAAGTTTGACGCCAACGATCCCAGCCATTCAATGGTACAGAAGGTGATGGAGCAAGCATTTGGCCCTGCCCTACTCCCAGTTTCGTTGCTAGAGTCGGCAGAAATCAGCCATGCGGCATTGCGGATGATGACAGTCTATGAGCTTGAGCGGCCTGTCGGGACGCCAAAGACCCATAAGCGATGTCGCCAGAACTTAGATGAGGCGTTTGCACAAGTCGAACAGCTAATTAGGCGGCGCTGGGGCCGTATTTCGGCAAGCAGCCCTGCTCTTCTAATGGGGGCCGTATAATGGCCATACCGTGCACTACCTTCCCACCAGTGACTATACTGAGTGCCCTTGTTCCCGATGCTGTTCGGTATGGCTTAGCGTTGTCATACTGGAGCAAGCTGGCCGAAGGAATGTTTCTGCCCTCCCCTCCTCCCCTCCCCGCAAATTCGGACTTGGATCAACGCAATGTCAAAACGTCAGCTTGATTACCTCAATGAGCTTTTAAGCACGCCCACTGAGGCAAATCCGGTCGATACGGAGCATGCCCCGGTCGATCAAGCATTTGAACATCAGCGCGCTAAGCGTGGCAGTACTCTGTTGTCTCGTGATAACGCGCTGGCCAAAATCGCTTCTGGAGATGTGCGCCAGATTACGCAACTGCTGCTTGATCCAAGCAGAGTACGGGTGTGGTCTGGTAACGCACGGTATCAAGCAGGGCTAAACGAAGCAAATTGCCGGGATTTGATCGACGCGATTTTATCAGAGGGGGGCCAGAAAGTTCCCGCGATTGTTCGCCGTGTAGAAGGAGATTCTACTTACGACTATGAGGTGATTGCCGGCACGCGGCGACATTGGGCGATTTCTTGGCTTCGTAGAAACTCATGGCCGGATATGATGTTCCTTGCGCAGGTCCATGTCCTCGATGACGAGAGCGCGTTTCGGCTTGCCGACGTTGAAAACCGAGCACGCCGTGATGTGTCTGATTTTGAACGCGCACAGAATTACCTTCAGGCACTTTCCGGCTACTATGGCGGAAAGCAGAAGCGCATGGCTGAACGATTGCGCGTTTCTGAAGGCTGGCTCTCAAAAATGTTGAAGGTGGCATCGTTACCTGAATGGGCGGTAGCGGCCTTTTCTGAGCGTGGGGATATCCAGCTAAAGACTGTTTACCCTTTAGCCCAGTTTCTAGACCTGTTGGATAGGCAAGGTGATACAAGTGGCCTTTCCAAAGTTAGGACTACAGCAGGAGAAATTCGCGCGGAACAAGCTAATCGCGTTGAACAAGGCCTTCCGCCAATAGGAGCTAGCGACGTCGTGAAGGCGCTGATGTCTGCAGGGCAAGGTGCTGAACAAGGCGAATTGCTGTTTGAGGCCGACTCGAAGCACGGTCGAAAAGCGCTGTCAGTGTTGTCCTCCAATCGCAACGGAATCACGCTGCGTCTGCATAACGGATCGGGAGCGGGTGAAGCCGAAGTGTTGGATCTGATAAAGGCGGCGCTTGCCGCGCTGGACGCCAAGGGCAGGGGCCTTGCGCGATAAATGTGAGATAGAACGGATGGGCAGAGCAAAAAATTTCCCCGGGGAAATCATCGTTCAATTAGAGTTTGGTCGAAATTGGGACGACACCATTCTTTCCCTGGGGAAACCCTTTACCTCTATACCCTTGGGGCCAAACCAATGATGCGCGTAAAGCCCGTGGCACCACCAGAACAAATCGACCTATTTCTACCGTATTTGTCAGACCTTTCATTGCGCGATCAGCGCGAAATGATGGAACGCCCCTTCTTTAGTCTTGCCAAATCAAAGCGGATTAAGCCCATCGATTACAGGTCACCTGACGGCAAAATCTGGGTACATGTTTCAGCCAACCCAGATTATGGAATGGCGACAATCTGGGATGCTGATATCCTAATCTACTGCGCCAGTATGTTAAACGACATGAAGGGCAGGGGGGTAAATGATATCCCTCGCGTCATAAACATAATGCCATATGACTTGTTGCGCGCTATCGGCAGACCCACGACCGGAAGGGCGTACGAATTGTTAGCGGGGTCTCTCGATCGCCTTCAATCAACGACCGTCAAAACCAATATCCGCGCAGACCAAAGACGCGAAGCTACATTTTCTTGGCTGGATAGCTGGAGCCAGTTGGTTGATGAAAGAACCGAGCGCTCTCGTGGTATGCAATTGGCTCTCTCTAGCTGGTTCTACGATGGCGTTCTGATGAATGGCGGTGTTCTTGCTATCGACCGTGCTTATTTCAATATCACAGGTGGCCGCGAGCGTTGGCTATACAAAGTTGCACGCAAGCATGCTGGAGGAGCAGGGGAGGGGGGTTTTGCAATCGCACTTCCAACTTTGTTCGAGAAGTCTGGTGCTGAAGGACCGTATCGACGTTTCAAGTTTGAAATTACGGCGATCGCTAAACGCAATGAGATCCCCGGCTATAACTTGGCTCTTGAGAATGCTGCGAATGCTAAAGAGCCACTACTCCGCATGACACGGATCGTCGACAAGCGGCCTCAAGCAACTCCAGACTTGCAGGGCATACAGCTGAAGACAAGCCCAAAGACGACAGACGCCAAACCTAACAAGAATCCAAAACCCTTCTCACAAGGTATGACAGAACGCGAAACTGCGGGATATATAACTGACGAAACGCTTGCATATGTTCGCGCCCATTTTCGTGGCTGGGACTTCCATGCCTT
>JAULVH010000097.1:0-4404 GCA_032111105.1 Burkholderiaceae bacterium
CACCAATCGCTGCCGCTTCGGTAGGATTAGCCCAGCCACCATAAATACCCACGATTACGACTACAAAAACCAGGATGAGAGGTATGACACCCAACAGGGAACGCAAGGCCGCGGCGGTGGGAACACGCTCACCAGCGGGACCTGCCTCTGGCTTGAAGGTCACCACTAAACGAATAACCAGCATATAACCCAGCATCGCCAACAGACCAGGAATGATGGCTGCCATAAACAGCTTGCCTATCGATTCTTGAGTGAGAACTGCATAAATCACTAAAGGAACAGAAGGCGGAATCATGATACCTAAGGTACCGCCGGCAGCTAACGCTCCGGTAGCCAGTGACCCGGCATAGTTATAACGACGCAGCTCTGGCAAAGCGACCTGACCCATGGTGGCAGCGGTCGCAAGTGACGATCCGCAGATAGCACCAAAGGCCGCACACGCTCCTACAGCGGCCATCGCAACACCACCGCGAAAATGTCCAACGAAATTATTAACGCATGTGAATAACGCGCGCGATAAACCACCATTCGTTGCAAACTGCCCCATCAGCATGAACAGAGGAATTACCGCCAAGTCGTAGTTTGAAAAACGCGAATAGGCGAGATTTTTTAGTGCGTTTAGTAGCGGCAACCATGCGAAATCATTCATGACCACAAAACCTGCCGCACCTACTAAAAACATACCTATACCAATATGTACGCGTAACGCCAAAAGTACCATCAGCACCGCAAACATGATCAGGCCTATCGACATGCCGCTCATGCTGATTCTCCAGATGATGCTGATTTCCAGTGTATTACCGTGTTGTAAAAGCCAGCGGCTGCAAGTAAAACAAAACTAGGAACGATAGCAGCTACTACCATCCATACTGGCCACGCAAGTATCATCGATGTCTCGCCAGCTTCGTTGATAGAGATAGCAGAAACTGCCGTACGCCAGGCAATCAGCGCGGCGACTACACCTAACAGTAAATGGGACAGCGCATCCAGCACGTGACGCGTTTTAGGTGACACAGAAGCGGTAAAAAAATCGACTCGAAGATGATGGCGCTCCATTTCGCAATAGGCCAGCATGGCTGCGGATGCGACGGCCGTACCCATTTGCATGACTTCGATATCACCAGGTATGGGAACCGAAACCAGTTTGCGGCCTACGATAGAAATTAATGACATCACAACCAATACTGCAAAACCCAAGCCACCGCACAGCGCAAAAATCCGTGTTAATTGGTAGAGTTTTTCTCCTAGCGGGCCGCGGCTAAATTCCGCCTCCGTATCTACAATACCTGGTTCATGCATGTCATCTCCCTAAGGTGCGGGTTTTACCCGTCTAGTCTTTAATCTCAGCTGCGCATCGTTGGGTGCGCCTACAACGAAGCGCTTAAAAGTCAGTCATCATAACTGCTCAACGACTGACTGAGAAATTCTCTCAGTTGTTGGTAAGCGCAGGCACTATCCGTCCACTCACCGATCCAAATCCACAACGATAATGTTCACCATGACATGCGCCTCGTAAAGTAAGCACATCACCATCATGAAGAAAACTACGCTGAGTATGGCCATCACTCAGTGTTACGGGTCGCTGCCCATTCCAACTTAACTCCAACAAACTGCCAAACGAATCGGGTTGTGTGCCGCTGATGGTGCCTGACGCCATAAGATCACCGACGCGCACATTGCAGCCAGAAACCGTGTGATGCGCCAGCTGCTGCGCCATACTCCAGTACATAGCGCGATAATTAGTGTTGCATAGCGTGGTTGGTTCCTGACTGTTAGCAGGCTGAATATCAACGGAGAGTCCGATATCAAAACTATGATTACCTGCATGACGGAGATACGGCAAAGGTTCAGGCTGTTGTTTTGGGCCAGCGACGCGAAATGGCTCCAGTGCCTCCATAGTGACGACCCAGGGTGAAATCGATGTTGCAAATGTTTTTGCATTAAATGGACCAAGCGGAACGTATTCCCACTGTTGTATGTCGCGCGCGCTCCAGTCATTTAGAAGCACCATCCCAAAAATCATATCCTCTGCATCATTGACCGATACCGGCTCACCTAGTGCTGTATTCGCACCCACGATAAATGCTGTTTCTAATTCAAAGTCGAGCTTGGCGCACGCTGCAAACAGAGGTTGTTCAGAGGTGGGGGGTTTAATTTGCCCCATAGGGCGACGCACATCTGTGCCGCTAACAACCACCGAACTCGCTCTGCCGTTATAGCCCACAGGCAGATGTAACCAGTTCGGTAGCAAGGCATTCGCGGGATCACGAAACATGGAACCCACATTCGTTGCGTGCTCTTTGGACGAATAAAAATCGGTATATCCCGTTACAGTAATCGGAAGATGCATGATGGCCTCATGCATAGGAATCAATGCACTTGCGCGTAACTGAGCATCATCACGCAAACGCGCATGATCACTGCGCAGCAGTAAACTAATCTGAGCACGCGTAGAACGCCAGACAGCCTGACCCAGTGCAATGAAATCATTCAGGCTAGGTTGATCAAATACTGGCTGACTACCCGGCGTAAGTAAACCTGCTCTTTCTAACTGCGCCAAATCGAGCACCCAATCACCTATCGCCACGCCCACTCTTAAATCTGGAGTGTGTGATGTACTGAAAATACCAAAAGGGAGATTTTGTATAGGGAAATCTGATGAAGGATCAACCGGTACAAATGATGTTAACGACGGTGTATTTGGATGCATAACTAAGCTTAATTAGTAAAATATTTTTTAAATCCCTGCCAGCACTCTAAATAATTGCTTTGCAAGTGAGGTGATTCCAATGCCAGCTTGGTAGGCCTTAGCGGCAAGCGTGATTCAAACATGAAGGCCAGTGTCTGATCGATTTTTTGCGGTATCAACTCTGCATGGCTGGCTTTTTCAAACGTTGCGACATCTGGTCCGTGAGCCGACATACAGTTATGCAGACTACCGCCACCGGGTAAAAAACCTTCTGCCTTGGCATCGTACTGGCCGTGCACCAAACCCATGTATTCGCTCATGACATTGCGATGAAACCACGGTGGCCTGAAAGTATTTTCAGCCACCATCCAGCGCGGCGGGAAAATCACAAAATCAAGATTAGCTGTGCCAGCCAGTCCTGATGGTGAAGTCAGCACAGTAAATATAGACGGATCAGCATGATCAAAGCTGACCGAGTTCATTACATTAAAATGTGCCAAATCATATTTATAGGGTGCGTAATTTCCGTGCCATGCAACGACATCTAAAGGCGAGTGACCTATCGATGCCGTCCAACATTTTCCTGAAAATTTAGCGACCAATTCAAACTGACCCTCTTGGTCTTCAAAGGCAGCTACAGGTGTTAGAAAATCACGCGGATTGGCCAGACCATTAGCGCCGATGGGCCCTAAGTCAGGCAGGCGCAGGAGTGATCCATAATTTTCGCAGACATAACCTCTTGCTGTATCGCTCAACAAATCTACGGCAAAGCGCACACCGCGCGGAATAACAGCAATCTCACCGGGCTTAATAGCCAGCACGCCAAACTCTGTACGCAAGCTCAATTCACCTGACTGAGGAACGATTAATAACTCACCATCGGCGTTATAAAAAAACCTATGCGCCATCGATTGATTTGCAAGGTACAGATGAATCGCTATGCCCGACTGAGTGTCAGAGCTTCCATTACCAGCGATAGTGACCAAACCATCGATAAAATCGCACGCCGTTGCGGGAACAGGAAATGGATTCCAGCGCAACTGATTCGGTGAAGGATCTATCTCCTGAAATGCACCACCACGCAGAGTAGGATGATTTTTTTCTACAAATTTTCCGTGTACAGTGCTCGGCCGTATTCTGTAAAGCCACGAGCGGCGGTTTTCTGAACGCGGTGCCGTAAACGCCGTTCCTGAGAGCTGTTCAGCGTACAGGCCGCGCGCTACTCTTTGCGGTGAATTCTGGCCTACAGGTAAAATTCCTGGCTGAGCTTCGGTGGCAAATTCATTACCAAAGCCTGACAAATAAGAATTCACTAATTTAGACATGACTAGGCCTACTCCGTAGTTTCATGAGTGACGATGGAAGAACGTGCCAATGTCATTACCTGATTGATTATCGACAGATCACCTATATGGTTGGCCATCAATAAAACCAGACGCGCATTCAAGGCCTCGCTTTGCTCGGGCGTCAAATCGCTGTGCACACTGATTAACGCCTCATAGAAATCATCAGGTTGAGCAAAATTATTGTCTGTAATTAGATTACTCATACTTGCTCTTCTGGTAAAACTGCTCTGTTGAGCGCCGATTGAATGGCTGATTGATCAAATTGTCGCCAGCGAGCCGCTACGTGCTGATCAGGCCGAAATAAATAGGTTGTGCCCGGTTGAGCGTCATATCGCTTAGCGAGTAAACCATCGACATCAATAATGGCTT
>JAULVH010000097.1:4414-5919 GCA_032111105.1 Burkholderiaceae bacterium
GTTACCCAATGGTGCCTTAGGAAGGATTTGCCACACCGGTGTATTGTGTAGATCGTTAATTGCCTGGTACTGATCTGTAAACAGTACGACGCAAAATTTTTCGCCTAACTGGTGAACAAACCAGTCACGCTTGCCATTCGCAAGCAAAATAGGCGCATCGCTGGCGGGTGAGCCCGGACACATGGCACTTGCAAAGGCTTCTGCGTCAGGGGTATTTAATGATGACGTGCGATACGTAGATGGTAGCGACAACCTGCCACTGTTGACCAACCTTCGTGCAAAGGGATGCTCTTTCGCTAGCGACAGCACCGCATCACGAAAAATTCGGCTAGCGTGATTTTTGGGCGTAATAAAATCCGTTGAGCGCGTGGAATTTAAAATATTTTCATCGGCTGCAAGCTCGCGCTCTTCGCCATAGGTATCGAGTAATTTATCCGATGCCGCACCACGCAGCACCAGCGCTAACTTCCAACACAGATTGTCGGCATCTTGTATGCCACTGTTGGCGCCACGCGCACCAAACGGAGATACACCATGTGCCGCATCACCCGCAAACAGCACGCGCCCATGACGAAATTTTTCCATGCGCATGCATGCAAAGGTATAAACGCTGACCCATTCCAGATCAAAATCAACGTTCTCCCCTAACAAAGCTCGCACACGCGGAATGACATTTTCAGGCTTTTTTTCTTCTTCAGGATTTGCATCCCAGCCCAACTGAAAATCAATCCGCCACACATCATCGGCTTCGCGATGCAGTAATACCGATTGATTCGGATGAAACGGTGGATCAAACCAAAACCAACGCTCTGTCGGAAAATCAGCTTTCATTTTGACGTCGGCAATCAAAAACCGATCGCGAAACACTCGGCCCTTACTCTCTAATCCCAGAGCTGATCGTACCGGGCTGCGCGCACCATCAGCAGCAATCACATACTCTGCCGTCAAGCGGTAGTCGCCGTCGGGAGTCGCTATTGAAATTTCAGCGCACTCAGCATTTTGAGACACATGAGTTACGCGATTTTTCCAGCGTATCTCTAGTAACGGCAATCGCTGAGCTGCTTCGTATAAATATCCTTCCAGGTAATACTGCTGAAGATTCACAAAGGCAGGACGATGATGATCTGACTCAGGCAATAAATTAAAACTGTAGAGAGGCTCGTTACGAAAAAAAACCTTACCAACGTTCCACGAAACGCCTTTGTTAACCACCGCCTCACCGCAACCAAGACGATCAAAAATTTCTAAGGTGCGTTTTGCGTAACACAAGGCCCGCGATCCAACAGAAAGACTATCATCGTCGTCGAGTACTACAACGCGCACGCCATGCTTGGCTAAATCTATCGCAGCAGCCAATCCCACCGGACCAGCGCCAACCACCACGACAGGCAGATGCGCTGGTGGCTCCTGCCCAAAATCTGATGGGCGCTGATAAGGAAATTTCAGATGTTGATAATCTGGCTGCATTCGTATTCTCGTCAGACTAATTAATGTTGTAGCGCATG
>JAULVH010000098.1:0-9037 GCA_032111105.1 Burkholderiaceae bacterium
ATTAATACACAAATAAACATAACTGAAAGTAATAGCTTTTCTATTATTCAGTATTGACTCGATATAAACGCACCCATACAATCCGCGAAATTTTCAAAGACAGCTACTGGAGCAATCCAGTCCAGAGGGGGAAGTAAAGCTGTCCTCCAACCAGGGGAAACCAGCGAATGATATTCGCGACGTTTAATGCAGGCCCCAAATATTAGATTGCTAGCGCACCCCAAGCGGGGCGTTTAAAAGCAACACCGACATTTGCATGTCCCGCAGTTTGGCTGCAAATGATTTTTTTGTCTCGCGGTGAATTGAAGCATGCAGCACGCTTGCAATTGGCCTTATCTCAGAGAGCCTGACAAAACATGACTGGCGACTTGCTATGCTAGCAACGAAGATTGCAGCTTAGCAGGGTAGACACCAAGCAGGTTTTGCCAGGCCCTTTGAGGGCCGCGATGATTCAGGAGGTAACATGAATAGTCGACACAAACTCGCAGCATTGGTCGGTGTAGAAAAACGTTTTCAGCAACTCGGCAGCATCAGCAGCACTTTGGCAGTTAAAGCTCAAAACGCCTTATCGGTGCTGGGCTTAGCCTCCATAGCTGCAATGACCCTGATGTTTTTCAGACCGGAATTGACGGATCAGATCAAAGTACTCTCTCCTTTTTGGAATGAGTACAGTTATGAGACTGATGCACGTGAATTCGCCTTCACAGATACACAGCATTACCAAAAAGACCTGGTTAATGGCTCGCCTTCTACTGTCGGTCCACAGTCTGCTCTGGCATCAGAAAAAGAACAGCTGCTCGTTACTAGTTGGATCGCCAAGCGCTACCGTATCGCGCAATCGGCCAGCAAGATGCTGGTAGAAGCTGCATACAGTTCAGCGCAAGAAGTCAAACTTGATCCACTGCTAGTGCTTTCTGTCATGGCGATTGAATCTCGATTCAATCCTTTCGCAGAAAGTTCCGTTGGTGCTCAAGGTCTGATGCAGGTTATGGCCAAGGTCCACCATTCCAAGTTTTATGATCATGGTGGTACCAAATCTGTTCTTAATCCTGTTGCCAATATTCAGGTAGGCGCTCAGATTCTCAAAGAGCTGATACGCCGCTCAGGTTCGGTGGAAGCCGGCTTGAAGCTGTATGTAGGTGCAGGCAATTTGGAATCCGATGGCGGCTATGCTGCTAAAGTCATGGCCGAGTATTCTAGACTGCAAGCTGTTGCCAGTGGCAAGCGCGTAACAACGTTCACTCCACCAGCTCCTGCCCAAGATGCTGATGGCCTGCGCGAAGCTAAAGCTGAAGAAGACAAAGCACCTAGTCGCACGCACGTAGACGAACCTGCCTGATCAACATCAGGCAAATAAAAAAGGAGCCTCTGGCTCCTTTTTTATTGCTCAATTCGTTGAACGCTAAATTATCAACGCAGCGCTTTACGTAATCGAAAAAACTCACTCAACCTGCTTACAGCCTCTACCAGATTATCCATAGAGGTGGCATACGAGACGCGTATGTAGCGACGCGCTCCATGCTCACCAAAATCTGCCCCGGGTACTAATACAACCCCCGTGCTCTCGAGTATGTCGCTAGTCAAGGCTTGCGCATCGTCACTCCAGTGACTGCAATCGGCGTATACATAAAACGCACCGTCGGGCACTACCGGTATATCAAAATGAAGTTTTTTCAATGCGGGCACGATGAAATCGCGGCGACGTTGAAATTCAGCCTTGCGTGATTCAAAGATCGCGCTCGCCTCTTTCGTAAAACACGCTAACGCTGCATGCTGGGCTACGCTGGAGGCACAGATAAACATGTTTTGCGCCAGCTTCTCAATAGCACTCAGCATGTGCGGCGGCACCACCAACCAACCCAGGCGCCAGCCTGTCATGTTGAAGTATTTGGAAAAACTATTAATAACAATGACATCCTCACCCAGCGCCAACGCTGATACTGGCGCTGCATCGTAACTGAGCCCTTGATAAATTTCGTCCACCAAAGTGAATCCACCCTTCTGGCGGACCACCTCAACAATGCGAGCCAATTCGTCAGGCGCAATAGATGTGCCGGTGGGATTAGATGGCGATGCCAACAATACGCCAGAGGTTAGATTCGTCCAATGGGATGCAACCTGCTCTGCTGTGAGCTGAAAGCGTTCAGCGGGACCAGTGGGTATTAAGTTGGCGCGCCCCTCGAATGCGGCGACAAAGTGGCGATTGCAGGGATAGCTAGGGTCAGGCATGAGCACTTCGCTGTCACGCTCTATCAAAGCCGCACAGGCCAGCAACAAGGCGCCAGAGGCACCTGCCGTAACAACGATGCGTGATGCAGGGACAGAGATACCAAATGTGTCGCGATAGTGTCCGGATATGGCTTCACGAAGCTCAGGCAATCCCATGGCTGGCGTGTAGCGCGTGGCGCCTTCTTGCAGCGCGCGCGCTGCTGCTTTCAGAACCGGTTCAGCCGCAGGAAAATCGGGCTCGCCTATGCCCATGTGTATGACCGACCGACCCGCCTGCTCTAATTCATGAGCACGCTTGATGACTTCCATTACGCGAAAAGGTGCAATCGCTTCTAGGCGGCGTGCGAGAGGAAAAGTCATTTAGAAAAGCCGATAGAGAGCGAGTCAGCGACCCGCAGCGATCTCAGTAGCCCGCAGGGTTGCAGCGAGTTTATCGAGCACGCCATTAACGTACTTATGCCCATCGACACCACCAAATGATTTGGTGAGCTCTACGGCTTCGTTAATCACTACTTTGTATGGAATTTCAATGTGATGTTTTAGCTCGAAAGCACCTATCAACAGAGCCGCATGCTCAACCGGCGACAGCTGATCCAGTGCACGATCAATCAAGGGACTAATATCGTCGCGCAGAAGATCAACATCACGTATGGTGCCGTGTAATAGCGCATCAAAATGCTCTGCATCGGCTTTTTCAAATCCGAATGCATTACGAATGTGAGCATCAATCGCTCCGGCATCTTCGCGATTGATCAGCCACTGGTAGAGCCCCTGTAAAGCAAACTCACGCGCGCGATGACGCGGCGTGCGATTTTTATTGGGATTAGCAAGATTAGATTTAAGACTCATTGTTTATTTAATCATCTCCGGCTTCGTCAGCCAATTCATCCAAGGCGATAACCAGATTCGCCATTTCAACGGCAACACGGGCTGCATCGGCGCCTTTTTCAGACATGCGCGCCTCGGCTTGTTCATCATCCTCGGTGGTTAAGACTGCATTGGCCACCGGTATACCAAACTCTTTAGAAATAGTAGAAATACCTCGGCCAGATTCGTTGGCCACTAATTCAAAGTGATAGGTTTCACCGCGAATAACCGCACCCAAAGCAATAAGGGCATCGAATTGTCCCGACTCAGCCATCTTCTGCAAAGCGATGGGTATTTCAAGCGCACCGGGCACAGTTACTAGCAGCACGTCTTCGTCTTGAATACCGAGATGCGTTAATTCAGCCAGACAAGCTGAGCGCAGGCCTTGGCACACCTGTTCATTAAAGCGCGCCTGAACAATACCGATGCGCAATCCCTCGCCATCAAAATTGGGTTCGTAAATTCCTATGCTCATCATGCCTCCTGCTTAAAGTTCAGGACTGGCCTGATAGCCAGTCACTTCCAGATTAAAACCTGCCATTGAAGGCATTTTGCGGGGATTAGCCAGTAACTTCATTTGTGCCACACCCAGTTGACGCAAAATCTGTGCGCCTATGCCGTAGGTACGCAAATCCATGCGCACAGCACGCGCTGGTTTGATCGGCTGTGGTTGGCACAACGCATCAAACTGCGCAAACATTTGTTCAGCCGATTCCTCGCAATTAAGTAATACGATCACACCACGCTCTGCCCGTTGTATGGCCTTCATGGCCGAGGCAATATTCCAGGAATGCGTGGTTGCTTCAGTGTCGAGTAAATCGAGTATCGAGACCGGTTGGTGGACTCGAACCAGCGTTTCCTTATCTGGGCTGATTTCACCATGAACCAACGCCAGATGCGCACCACGGCTAGGCTTGTCGCGAAAGGCAATCGCGTGAAACTCACCGTAAAAAGTCTGCATGCTGCGCTCGGCCACCCGTTCAACGATGCTCTCTGTCTGACTACGGTAATGAATCAGGTCGGCAATCGTGCCAATTTTGAGTTGATGCTCGCGCGCGAATTCGATCAAATCTGGCAAGCGCGCCATGCTGCCATCGTCTTTTAAGATTTCGCAGATTACCGCCGCTGGCGTTAAACCCGCCAGCTCGGAAAGATCGCAACCGGCTTCTGTATGGCCAGCCCGCATGAGCACTCCGCCTCGCTGTGCGCGCAAAGGAAACACATGCCCTGGCTGCACGATGTCAGAGGGCTTGGCATGGCGCGCGACGGCCACCTCTATGGTTTTGGCGCGATCGGCGGCAGAAATGCCCGTGGTGACGCCCTCAGCCGCCTCTATCGATACCGTGAAGTTAGTTCCGTACGAAGTGCCATTGCGAGCTGTCATCATCGACAAATTGAGCTGATCGCAGCGCTCTTCAGTGAGGGTCAGACAAATCAGACCGCGGCCGTGCTTGGCCATAAAATTAATGGCTTCTGCGGTCACAAACTCGGCGGCCAGCACCAGGTCGCCCTCGTTCTCACGGTCTTCCTCGTCAACGAGGATTACCATGCGGCCGGCACGCAGCTCGGCAATGATCTCTTTAGTAGTGGATATGGACATGAGGACGAGTCTCGAAAGGCTCGCCATTTTATAGGATTTCAACCGCGAGCCGTCACCAATCTCGCGGGCTTTGCACAGAGCACCCTAAAGAATTCAGGTTGTTTTTGACAACATTGCTGAACTGAGCATGCGTTCGACATAGCGGGCGATCAAATCAACTTCCAGATTGACCCGACTGCCCACTACCAAATGCCTGAGTGTGGTCACAGCAATGGTATGCGGAATAAGGTTAATCGAGAGGGTGCAGCCCTCATCACTGTCTTTAACGCTATTGACCGTAAGCGATACACCATTGACCACCACTGAACCTTTGTAGGCGAAATATTTAGCCAGCTCCAGCGGCGCCAAAATATCCAGCCGCCATGACTCGGCCACCGCCGCGAAATGCGTCACTTTTCCCAAGCCATCCACATGCCCGGATACCAGATGGCCGCCCAGGCGCTCAGACAGCGTTAGCGCCTTTTCGAGATTCACTTCACCCAGTGCATCCAATCCTGCTGTGCAATTCAAACTCTCGCGCGATACATCCACACTAAAACCTTGAGCCGATTTTTGCGTGACTGTCATGCAGGCCCCATTGATAGCAATCGAGTCACCAATCGCTACATCATCCATAGACAGGCCGCCGCTGTTAATTTGCAGTCGCACACCACCCTGCTCATCATTACCCATAGCCTCCATCGCGGTAATTTGGCCTACTGCTGCAACTATTCCTGTAAACATAATGTGATTTTTAGTAGGTAAATGAATTAATTTTTTATGATGCGTGAGTCAAGCGCGCCAGTATCCGAAGATCTGCCCCTACGGATCGTACGTCATGAAAATGCATACGCACGCGCGACGATAATTCTGTCAGCTCAGGTAATCTTGCCATCCCCTGCGACGGGCCCAGCAAACAAGGCGCTAGATAAATTAATAGTTCGTCCACGCAGCCAGCACGCAACAGCGAACCATTGAGTTTGTATCCAGCTTCGATATGCAATTCATTAATTTCGCGTTTACCTAATTCTTGCATCAGCGCGTGCAAATCCACTTTACCCTCGCTCGATGGCAAATGAATGATCTCCGCACCACAGGCTACCAACTCAGATTCGCGAGCTTCATGCCGCTCTGCGCTCACTATCCAGGTGCCGCCACCTTGCAGTACACTCGCAGCCGGGCTGATCTGAAGCTGGCTATCGAGCACTATCCGTCGTGGCTGTCGTGGTGTAGTGACTGCACGTACTGTGAGTTGTGGATCATCCTGCTCCACCGTGCCCATACCCGTTAGTATCGCGCATGCACGCGCACGCCAGGCGTGGCCATCTGCACGAGCAGCTTCCGAGGTAATCCATTGGCTAGTGCCATTTAAAAGGGCTGTGCCGCCATCAAGACTAGCCGCAATTTTCATGCGTACCCATGGCCGCCCTTGCTGCATACGAGTAAAAAATCCTATATTTATTTCTCGGGCTTCGTCGGCCAAGACCCCTAGCTCTGTCGTGATACCCGCTGCTTGCAATAGCGCCAAACCCTTACCTGCAACCAGCGGGTTGGGATCCGAGATTGCTGCCACCACACGCGCCACACCTGAGCCGATTAAGCTATCCGTACACGGTGGGGTGCGACCATGATGGCTGCAGGGTTCAAGGGTGACATACACCGTTGCGCCACGCACATCAACGCCACGTGACGCCGCGTCGCGCAATGCAGCTACTTCCGCATGTGCCTGACCCGCTGCCTGAGTATGGCCCTGAGCTAAAACCATGCCCTCTTTGACAATCACACAGCCCACACGAGGATTAGGACTGGTTTAGGGCGAGCTGCATGCCTTCGGTGTCGTTAGTAATGTTCACGTAATGAAGGATTCGATGGGTGAAGTATTAGAGGAGTGCCTGCAAAATTACAGCGGAGGTCAAGGCATCATTCTAGCAAGTAGCCGCTTTCTTATCCGGATCGCATAAACGAACACGTCCCAAAAAACTCATGATGATCTTGCGACGTTGGGTTCCTACCGAAAAAATA
The DNA here is from genome assembly GCA_032111105.1 of Burkholderiaceae bacterium. Classification (GTDB taxonomy): domain Bacteria; phylum Pseudomonadota; class Gammaproteobacteria; order Burkholderiales; family Burkholderiaceae_D; genus Pernthalerella. The sequence continues at coordinate 6,698 of JAULVH010000098.1, forward strand.
AATGAACCAAATTGCGGAACCTGAGGACTGTCAGCGCTGCGCGGACGCCCGCTACTATCAAATGCCAAGTACATCTTTTTGCTGTCACGCAGCTTAGATTCTACGAGCAGACCTTTCATTTCACCATGGCTGCGGTGTAATGACAGGTCACCCGAATCAAAATGCTGATTATTGTTGGTATCGATAAGTACCAACCATCCTTTCGCCCAATCGTTAGCATCTGAGGGAATCAGATCAACACGTGTGTGCCGACGTACAGCTTCAGCTCGTGCTAATGATATCGCTGCATGAAATTCACCCGAGGCTGAAATAACGCGCGATCTGTCTAGCACTGGCTGAAAATTAGCCGACGTCATTAAAAGCAGGGAAGCCGCGATCGTCAGAGTGGCAAGATACTCAATAAAACTAAAACCTTTATGTATATTTTTGGTTTTGCCAGCCGCAATAAACACGGACCGCAAGACTAATCGACTTTGCCTGTGAATCTGCGCACTCGTATCCACATTTTTAATCATGCCATAGCTCTCGCCAGGCTACTTCGGTGATCTGCCGCTCGCAATAACTGACAACGTCGCTGGGACACATTCGGATTGCGTAATCCGCCTCAATAACTACGCGCGTCGATGTTTGCATACCAAACCCGGTAGCGGTGATGCGAGAGATGCCTTCGTCTGTAGTTATACGCTTGACATCCAGTTGATATTCCGGGGAGTCTATCGATTGCATACGACCGCCAAAAGAAAACATATCGCCTGTCATGCTGCCATATTTGTACACCACGTTACTCCCCTCTAATGACAAAGGGTCATCATTGATTTTTAAGTGCTCATGTGCGTCTTGCAATGCTGCCTCAGCAGCCTCTCTGGCTATCAATCGATTGACATGACCCGACATCAGCCTACGAAAATCATGTGAAAATCGCAGCCCCGCCACTGTGAGCATCAGCAAAGCCATCGTTAAAATAAGGCAGGGCAGCAAAGTAAACCCCCGCTTCGCAGAGTACAAAAATCCAGCGCACTGCTGCTGCACTTTTAAATAGCTATTCATTTAGATTCTGCGTTTGTATCGCATTGCTACTACCTTTGACTGTCGTATGCTTGCGCAAAAAAACCACCCTTTCAAATAGCCTATACAGGCGTTTTTTTTGATCCGCCGGAAAATTTTTTAACAATAAATGTACTTGCGGATCGTGGCTGCCTTGCACGTCTGAATAAAAAGCACCAAAAAGATCTATCGCCTCAGGCAGTGGCAACGCAGGTGATTCAGTTTCTGATTGCATGACTAGCGCTATGTGAACTGCAGCGATAGGGTTTGGGTTGCTGACATTGTTGTTTTCAATTTGCGCGAGAGTAGTTGCATTGACAAATTGGTTAGGTAAACCATCATCATCTGTATCTAAGCCATATAGAAACTGAAGGGCAACAACACCACTGGCCAAGGCTTGGGAATCCCATTGGTCGATACCACGGTATTTGCAGCGCAGATCGCCGCTACCATTAACCCCTGGAGCAAGATAGAAAATACTCCAGCCGCGGTCTGAGCCGTCCACAGTATTGGAAGGAACGCTAAACCCTGCGCAGTTAAGTAAAACTGATGTTCCGTCATCATCAGAAACAGAAAAATGAACTGCCAATACATCACTGCCATTTACTCCAGAGGTTGTCTTTCCTTCAAGAGCGTTACTCGAGCCACTAATGACGGCATTGTCCAAACCACTCAATGCGCCTAACGTATCCTGCTGGGACTGCTGGGAATTTCTATGACTTGCCTGAAGTAATGCCCTCTCTATTAAATCAAGTAAGCGATATCCATCGTTCTCCATCACGAAAACAGCCTCTTGTCTGCTTTGAAATAGCAATGCCGTCCTGACCAGACCTGTCAGCGGCAATAAAATTATCAAACCCAAACCGATCGCTATGAGCATATCCAGGATAGCCATGCCAGAACGATGCTTAGTCATCGAATTTGCCCAACAGTAAGCACAACCTTGGGAACAAAATGAGTAGAACCTGGATGATCTGGCCAACCCAGTTTGATTAGCCAAAGCGATGAATCAACTGCGTTTGATGGACACGACCAACGCCAACGAAATGAACCAGCTTGCATGGCATGCCCTTCACGGCAAAGCACCACTCGCGCACCGGGCAAATCTCTCATTAGTCGACGATGCCATTGCCAAAGATAAAAATTTGCTGCATCTGATGATGCACAAGTTAGTGCATAACAATCCTCTGGCGTCTTCACATCCTGAATTTGATCTAACAGATTTGCAGCTGGATTGCCCAACGGTTGCGTTCCGCCGGCTCTTAGCCAGGCTGCAAGCTCTACCGCCAAAACCCA
>JAULVH010000098.1:9047-10728 GCA_032111105.1 Burkholderiaceae bacterium
ATGCGCTGAAATGAAGACCATAGACATCACGCTCGCTGTAATTACAACCAGCGAGACCATGACTTCTATGAGAGCGAATCCCGATGTGCAAAATTGACGAATCACGAGCGATGATGAACATACAAATCGCTAATGTGATTACATGTGAACTACTGCGAAAGTTAGGTTAATGCTTCCCTAACAATCATAGGAAGGTGTTAAATATGTAGCCATTAGTTCGATCACCAACAAGCGGCTGGCTTATTTTGGCCGGATATCGTGCAATTTATTTGCAGCTGCACGTTCCAGATCGACTTCATCGATGGCGTCTCTGAATTCAGCTATATCTTCAAAACTACGGTAGACCGAAGCAAAGCGGATATAGGCTATTTTGTCCAACCGCTTTAATTCGCGCATGACCAATTCGCCTATCTGGCCGGATAAAATTTCTCGCTCACCGGAAGAAAGTAATTTTTCTTCTATACGGTGTATCGCTGAATCAACTGCATCTGCCGACACCGGTCGCTTGCGCAAAGCCAGCATCAAACTTGCTCGGAGCTTGGATGGTTCAAATTCTGTGCGGCTACCGTTTTTCTTGACGATGACAGGCATGGCCAGCTCTATGCGCTCAAACGTAGTGAAACGTTTGTCGCACTGATTACATCGACGACGACGTCGGATACTGTCCCCTACATCCGATGTTCTGGTATCGAGCACTTGTAAATCCTCACTCTGGCAAAAAGGGCAACGCACAGGGGCAGTCTCCTAAGGAAGCACTGATTAAATAAAAACGAGACGTTGCTTGAGTTAGGGGCCAAGCTGACCCGCTGATTTACTTTGCCAGGCTAAGCACAGCGGCGCTGGCGCGCCAAAAGTTCAGCATAAATCATCGTCTCTAACTCAATTAGTGTTGATAGACCGGGAATGCATCCGTCAGTTTTTTGACCTCTGCTCTGACGCGTGCAAGATTAGCCTCATCACGCGGATTGTCCAGCACATCAGCAATCAACTGCCCTACCTTGGTTGATTCTGCCTCGCCAAAACCCCGCGTTGTCATGGCCGGGCTACCTAAGCGAATTCCCGATGTAATAAATGGCTTTTCCGGATCATTAGGAATGCCGTTTTTATTGCAGGTAATATGCGCCGTGCCCAACACCGCTTCGGCGTCTTTGCCCGTCATTTTTTTTGCCCGCAGATCGACTAACATCACATGCGACTCAGTGCGACCAGAAACTATCCGCAACCCACGCTCTATCAGCGCTTTGGCTAAGGCATCCGCATTTTTGAGTACCTGTTCTTGGTAGGTCTTGAACTCAGGTGTGAGCGCCTCTCGAAAAGCAACAGCCTTTGCAGCAATCACATGCATTAGTGGCCCACCCTGCAAACCAGGAAAAATCGCACTGTTGATTTTCTTGGCGATATCTTCATCGTTCATCAAAATAATGCCACCGCGCGGACCACGCAGACTCTTGTGTGTGGTCGATGTCACTATGTGTGCATGTGGTACGGGATTAGGATAAACCCCACCGGCTATCAAACCGGAATAATGCGCCATATCGACCATCAGATACGCGCCTATATCTTTGGCGACTTTTGCAAAAAATTCCCAGTCAATTCGCAGTGAGTAGGCCGATGCGCCGGCTATGATGAGTTTGGGCTTTTTTTCATGCGCGAGTTTTTCCATTTTCGCATAATCGATTTC
>JAULVH010000099.1:0-2293 GCA_032111105.1 Burkholderiaceae bacterium
TTCATTCGCGCGAAATTACTTCGTATGGTGGCGTCATCAATACTATGCCACGCTTTTCAGCCTTGTTTGTCCTCTTCTCATTAGCCAATGCCGGTTTGCCAGCTACCTCAGGCTTCATAGGCGAGTTCTTAGTCATACTGGGTTCTGTTAAATATAATTTCTGGATAGGCTGCTTGGCTGCGACGGCGCTAATACTAGGCGCGGCATATTCTTTATGGCTAGTTAAGCGTGTTGTGTTTGGTGAAGTTGCCAATGACGATGTGGCTGCTCTAAAAGATCTCAACTCGCGTGAGTTTTTTATGCTGAGTGTGTTGGCAATTGCCGTGCTCTGGATGGGTGTGTATCCCGCACCGTTTACTGATGCAATGCAGACATCGGTTACTGATTTGCTCCAGCATGTGTCCGTTTCCAAGATTCCCCAATAACAACGAATTTTCATCGGCTGATCATGAATGAACTGAATCTGATTCCCGCTAGCGCCGAGATATTTCTCGCGATTGCGATCATGGCCGTGCTGGTTGCAGGGCTGTTTGTCCAAGAAGATAATCAGCCGGTCAGTCATCGCTTATCGCTACTAGCGATCGTCATCACGGGATACATTGCCATATCAGGCTTTGGTGCAAGTGGTAGCAGCTACGCATTCAATCAGATGTTCGTCAATGATCCTATGGCTATGCTGCTTAAGCTGTTTGCTTGCACAGCGACGTTCATCACCCTGATTTATTCACGACAGTACATCGTTGTTCGTGGAATGCTGAGTGGTTCGTTGAGTGGTGAATTTTATGTGTTGGCACTGTTAACGCTGCTCGGTCAGATGATCATGATTTCAGGGAACAGCTTCCTGATTATTTATCTCGGACTGGAATTGATGTCGCTGTCGCTGTATGCGCTGGTTGCGCTGCGTCGCGATAATCCTATCTCGACAGAAGCGGCGATGAAGTATTTTGTGTTGGGTGCGCTGGCTTCAGGTTTCATGTTGTACGGTATGTCTATGTTGTACGGCGCGACGGGCACGCTTAATTTGACGCAAGTGGCTGCGGCCATTGCGAGCGGCTCTGCGAGCAAGATGGTCTTGGTGCTCGGTCTGGTATTCATGGTGGCGGGTTTGGCTTTTAAGTTGGGCGCAGCACCGTTTCATATGTGGGCACCGGATGTCTATCAAGGTGCACCTACCTCAGTCACTCTGCTACTGGGTGCAGCTCCTAAACTGGCGGCATTTGCCATTTGCATGCGCTTGTTAGTTGAAGGTCTGGGCGCGCTTGCTGCCGACTGGCAGCAGATGTTGGTGGTGATGTCGATTGCCTCGTTGGTTATCGGTAACATCACGGCCCTGGCGCAGACGAATATCAAACGTATGCTGGCGTATTCAACCATTTCACAAATGGGCTTTATGCTGCTGGGCTTATCCTCGGGTGTCTTTAGTGGATCAACGGCCGAGACCACGGCGAGTGCCTACAGTGCGTCGATGTTTTATACCATCACGTATGTACTGACGACGCTGGGGAGTTTTGCAACTGTCATGCTGTTGTCGCGCGAAGGTTTTGAGGCAGAGCACCTGGATGATTTTAAAGGGCTCAATCAACGCAGCCCCTGGTTTGCCGCCATGATGATGTTATTCATGTTGTCATTAGCGGGCGTGCCGCCCATGGTAGGTTTTTACGCCAAGCTATCTGTGCTGCAAGCAGCCTTGGAAGCAGGGCAGGTAGCGTTGGTTATTTTTGCCGTCATGATGTCGCTCGTGGGTGCGTTTTATTATTTGCGAGTGATAAAACTGATGTACTTTGACGATGCTATTGATACTGCGCCTCTGACTGCACCACAAGACATGAAAATTCTTTTATCAATCAATGGTGCGGCTACGCTGTTTTTAGGCTTCTTGCCTAGCCCGTTGATGAGTGCGTGCTTGCGTGCTATTACTCAGGCGCTAGCGTCCTGAAACTGAATTAGTCATGAACACATCTTCGGCTGCCTGGTTTGTTATCGCGCTCATGGCGCTGGTGGCGAATGTGCCTTTCTTTACCGAATCTGTTTTTGGTATTTATCGACTCAAACACGCTAAGTCATTTGCCTTACGCTTGCTTGAGCTGGTAGTGCTTTATTTTGTGATGATAGCTGTCGCGCATGCACTCGAATCTATGGCAGGTAATGCCTTTCCACAAGGATGGCAGTTTTATACTGTGACGAGTTGTCTCACGCTGGTGCTGGCTTTCCCAGGATTTGTCTGGCGTCATTTACGCAAGCGCCAGTCTGCCGACTAGGCAAGTCTCGCGGCGGAAAATTTTCCCGCATTCTT
>JAULVH010000099.1:2303-7502 GCA_032111105.1 Burkholderiaceae bacterium
TATTTCGGAGTCCTGATGGACAAACATCTAACAGAATCACTCAAGAGTAGTGAGCTTGTTTATGATGGCTCATTCATACAACTTCATCGTGATCAGGTTCTGCTGCCAGATGGTAAGCAGGCTGTTCGTGAATACTTTAGACACCCGGGTGCCGTAGTCATCATTCCTTTATTTGATGATGGTCGGGTGGTAATGGAACGTCAGTTTCGTTACCCAAATAATCAGGTATTTATAGAATTCCCCGCAGGTAAATTGGAGTACGGTGAAGATCCGTTACTCTGTGCGCAGCGTGAATTAAAAGAAGAAACCGGATATTCAGCTAAGCAGTGGCACTACGTCTGCACCATACATAACGCGATTGCTTACTCGGATGAACATCTGGATATTTATCTGGCAAAAGACTTATCCGAAGGCGAGCAAGCCTTAGACGATGGAGAATTTCTCGAGGTATTTACCGCACCAATGACTGACTTACTCGAGTGGGTACGAACAGGAAAAATTAGCGACGTAAAAACCATCATCGGTACTTTTTGGTTAGACAAGATACAACGCGGTGAGTGGATACCGCCGCAGAGATAATTTTATAAGCTTCATCCAGAAACAAAAAACCCGCAGATCGCTCTGCGGGTTTTTTTACGACTAATTAAAACGTAAGCGATTAACGTTGCGTTTCAATTTGTACGAGTGGCTCTGACGCTGAGGCCGGTGCCGGTTTACGTTCACGTGGTGCGCGTGGCGGTGGAGCAGTCGTAGCCGAAGCTTCTTGCACCTGACGCAGCTTTTCTGGGTTGGTGACTGCCATGGTCAGACCAGCAGATTTCAGGGCATCCTCCAGACTTTCAGTGCTCGCTACGGGAGTAACCGGAGTCGCAGCAACTGCAACTGCTACTGGTGCAGAGGCTACTGGTGCAACTGTTACTGCCACTGGCGCAGCTACTACAGGCGCAACTTCCACTGCCACTGGCGCAGCTACTACCGGCGCAACTTCCACTGCCACCGGTGCGGCTGGTGCTGTTATGTGCACAGGAGCCTGCTCAACCTGTGGAGCGAGTTGATCATGCGCGTGATCGTGATCTTGCGCATGCGTGTCGTTGTGGGCGCCAGCGTGTTCCACTGCAGTTTGTGCTGCAACCACTGCCATAGGCTTTGCTATTTCTTGGCTAGGCACAGCGGCCAACGGCGTAGGTGTTTCTGCTGCAGGGGCTGAAACATCTTGCTGATGCGGTGTATGCGGCTCAAAGGTTTTCTCTATGAATTGATGCACCACTTCGACAGTGTTGGACTCGCTATGGTCGGCGTGTGTGCCAGCTTGAGTCTCATCCATTGCACCATCTTCTGCCTGCTGGCCATCGACCTGATCACGGTCGCGACGATTACGGTTACGACCACCGCGACGACGACGACGACGCGGCTCGCCGGATGCATCCGTCGCAGATTCTTCGCCCGCATGTGTGAGCAAATCAGATTGTGCTGGTTGTTCACCATCGATAGTCGTTGAAACGGGATGCGTCGTCGCAGGGTATGCACCTTCAGCGCCGGCAAGCAGAGTTTTTTCATCAACGGCTAACGGACGCTTGTCGTCACGTTGTTGACGATTACCCCGTTCACGGCGTGGTTCGGTGCCATCTTTAGGCTCACGCGCCTCTTTTGGCTCACGCGGTGGCTTGGGCTGCTTAGCTTCTTTGATTTCCTTGATCTTAGGCTCACGGGCATCCTTGCTTTCGCGAGCATCGCCACGTTCCTCTTTATCTCGTCCACGTCCACGACCAGCGCGATTGCGACCGCGTCCGCCGCGCTCGCCACGTTCTCTATCTTTGTTTTTAGCGTCTGCAGTAGCAGGAGCTTCCGACGCGGGTTTGCTGCGGAAGAAAGAAAACAACCAGGATAAAAATCCTTCTGTAGCAGGTTCGTTCTTCTGTGATTTGCCTTCACGACGATCAACGATAGGTGCTGGTTGGTCGGGTGTAATGGATTTAACGACGGCTTCCTGACGTGGCTTGCGCTCTTCTTCTTTGCGCTTGCTGTAGCCCACATCGGTATCAACTTCCTCGGCCATTTTGTAGCTGGCCTGCAGGTCGTCAAGTCGTGGATCATCATGTTTGATGCGCTCAAGTTTGTAATGAGGCGTCTCAAGATGTTTGTTAGGAATCATCACCACGGATGCCCGATGGCGATTCTCTATCTTTAGAATCTCACCGCGTTTTTCATTGAGCAAGAAAGCAGCGACATCCACCGGAACTTGCACGTTAATAGCGGCAGAGTTTTCCTTCATGGCCTCTTCTTGAATTATCCGCAGCACTTGCAGCGCAGATGATTCAGTGTCGCGTATGTGTCCTGTGCCATTGCAGCGAGGGCAGGTCACGTGACTGCCTTCTGAGAGGGAAGGGCGCAGTCGCTGACGCGAGAGTTCCATCAGGCCAAAGCGAGAAATTTTACCCATCTGCACACGCGCACGATCGTAGTGCAGTGCATCTTTAAGGCGACTTTCAACTTCGCGCTGATTCTTGGAATTCTCCATGTCGATGAAGTCAATCACTATCAAACCGCCCAAGTCACGCAGGCGTAATTGACGAGCGACTTCTTCTGCAGCTTCGACATTGGTATTGAATGCGGTGGTTTCGATATCACCACCACGCGTTGAACGCGCGGAGTTGACGTCGACAGAAACCAAGGCTTCGGTGTGATCGATGACGATAGCACCGCCGGAAGGCAGGGCTACGGTGCGTGAATAGGCGCTTTCAATTTGGTGTTCAATCTGAAAACGCGAAAAAAGCGGAACGTCTTCACGATAGCGTTTGACCCGATGCGCCATATCGGGCATCACGTGGCTCATAAACTGCTGAGCCTGATCAAAGATGTCATCGGTGTCGATTAAAATTTCACCGATGTCTGGCTGGAAGTAATCGCGGATGGCGCGAATCACGAGAGATGATTCCTGATAAATCAGGAAAGCCCCCGCTGATGATTTACCTGCGCCATCTATGGCACGCCAGAGTTGCATCAAATAATTTAAGTCCCACTGCAGTTCGTCGACGTTACGACCTATGCCGGCGGTACGCGCGATAACGGACATGCCCTGGGGCAGATCGAGCTTATCCATCGCTTCGCGAAGTTCTTGACGGTCTTCACCTTCAACCCGGCGAGATACACCGCCGCCGCGTGGGTTATTTGGCATCAGGACCAGGTAACGGCCAGCCAGGGAGACAAATGAAGTTAGCGCTGCGCCTTTATTGCCGCGCTCTTCTTTTTCAACCTGAACGACGATTTCCTGACCTTCGTGCAGAGCATCACGAATGCTCGCATTGCGGATATCAACGCCTTCTCGGAAATAGCTGCGTGCGACTTCCTTAAAAGGTAGAAAGCCGTGACGTTCTTCACCGTAGTTGACGAAGCAAGCTTCGAGCGAAGGCTCGATTCGGGTGATGATGCCTTTGTAGATGTTGGATTTTCTTTGTTCGCGACCCGTGGTCTCGATATCGATGTCTATAAGTTTTTGACCATCGACGATTGCTACACGCAACTCTTCTTGTTGGGTAGCATTAAACAGCATGCGTTTCATTATGTATGGCTCCGTGGCCTCAAGAGGCCAATGCCCGGCTAGCAGACTAAAGGTCTGTTAGGTCGGAAAAATCATTGGATGCACGCGTGGGAACAGTAACCAGGAGGGGAATATTGCCGTGATGTGCGAGAAGAGTGTTTGAAACTCGTCGCACTGGGCGTGGATAAAACCGAGTAGCGTGCTACGGACGATCTAAGATCAAACCAGCACGCAATAACAGTCCAGCCCCGATTGGCGGCTTGATATTAGTGTGTTGGTAGGGCACAACCGGGTGTGGTTGGAATCTCATTATCGTCACAATCAGCAAACAAATTCAATTTCATCTGCCAGCAAGCCTTCATGTTGAGAATGGCTTACCAGACTTATCCTTGCTTTCCTGGCTTATGCTTCCAGCTTTACGGTGTCCGGTCCGATCGCAACTTCGGTGCGACCCTGACAACACAGAAAAACCTGCATGCACAGCTTTACTATCGAATTCGCTGGGGGGCTTCCAGAATGCCGCTGGCAATATGGGATCGCTTTGTCAGCGACCGCTGCGCTCATTATGAGAGGGCCCCGAAACAGACGGGGCCGATAGAGATGCCCCTGTGTAGAATGCGTTATTTATAGTTACACACTCTGCGGTTTCCACCGCTCATCGGATTATATATTCAAAATGAATGACTTAGCGAGGCTTTCCGAAAATGGCCAGAGGTCTCGTAACGGGGTTGCCGGATCATCGACCCCTCCAGCTGTTCAGTTTCTGACAATTGACTCCGAGCAGTCGGGGCAGCGTATTGATAACTTTTTGCTACGTATTTGCAAAGGGGTACCCAAAAGCCACATCTACCAAGTGCTCAGGTCAGGGCAGGTCAGAGTTAATAAGGGCCGCATAGACGCAACCTACCGCTTGGTTGAGGGAGATATTGTGCGTGTACCGCCCATGCGTATGGCCGAACGCGAGCATACCCATGTTCCTGCTGTGGAATTTACGATTCTCTTTGAAGATGAGCATTTACTGGTCATCGATAAGCCGGCTGGTGTTGCTGTTCACGGCGGTTCGGGCATTAGCCACGGCGTGATTGAACAATTAAGAGCATCCCGGCCGCAGGCAAAATTCCTTGAATTGGTCCACCGGCTCGATCGCGAAACCTCAGGAATCCTGATGTTGGCGAAAAAACGCAGTGCTCTGACGGCAATGCATGAACAAATACGCGAAGGTCAGATAGATAAGCGCTATCTCACGCTAATCCACGGCCAGTGGCTGCATCGTCGCCAGCATATCAAGCTGCCTCTGTTTAAATACACCACCCCGGAAGGTGAGCGCAGAGTAAAAGTTCAGTCGGATGGGCAGCCGTCGCACACGGTATTCAATTTATTGCGAAAATACGGCGAGTTTGTATTGCTCGAGGCTGAGCTGAAAACTGGCAGAACGCATCAGATCAGAGTTCATCTCGCCTCGTCTGGCTTTCCGATTGTGGGCGATGAAAAATACGGCGACTTTGCGTTTAACCGCCAGCTGCACAAGGCGGCAACCGGTAGAGGCGCATTAAAACGCATGTTTTTGCATGCATGGAGTTTACGGTTTGAGCATCCAGCAACCGGGTTGACGGTTACGATTGAATCGAAGCTCGCACCTGACTGCCAGCGATTTCTAGATA
>JAULVH010000100.1:0-2648 GCA_032111105.1 Burkholderiaceae bacterium
GTCACCAGCGCGACGGTGTGTACTACCCTGACACGCTGGTCGGCACCGACTCGCACACCACCATGATCAACGGTATTGGCGTGGTTGGCTGGGGCGTCGGTGGCATTGAAGCCGAAGCCGGCATGCTGGGTCAGCCGGTGTACTTCCTGACGCCCGATGTCGTTGGTGTGAATTTAACAGGCGTATTACGCGAAGGCGTAACAGCAACCGATTTGGTGTTGACTATCACTGAGATGCTGCGCAAAGAAAAAGTTGTCGGTAAGTTTGTCGAATTCTTCGGCGAAGGTACTCAGTCGCTATCTCTCACTGATCGCGCCACCATCGCTAACATGGCTCCTGAATACGGCGCCACCATGGGATTTTTCCCAGTCGACGAAGCAACCATCGATTACTTCCACGGCACGGGTCGCACTAAAGCAGAAATTGATGCCTTTGCTTCCTACTTCAAAGCACAAGGATTGTTTGGTATTCCTAAGGTTGGTCAGATTGATTACAGCAACACCGTAGAACTTGATCTGTCTAAGGTAGCTCCTTCCCTGGCAGGCCCGAAGCGTCCGCAAGATCGTATCGAGATTGGCAATGTAAAAGATACCTTCCGCGATCTTTTTGCCAAGCCTGTCGCTGAAAATGGTTTCAATAAAAAAGCGGATGACCTGGACGCTGAATACACCACATCCGATGGTGTAAAACTTCATAACGGTGATGTACTGATCGCAGCTATTACGTCGTGTACTAACACCTCCAATCCTAGCGTGCTGTTAGCAGCTGGCTTGCTGGCGAAGAAAGCGGTTGGCCTTGGCCTGAAAGTGTCTCCACACATTAAGACCTCGCTCGCACCTGGATCGCGCGTAGTGACTAAATACCTTGAAGCCGCTGGTCTGATGCCGTATCTGGAAGAGCTGGGCTTTGGCGTTACTGCCTACGGTTGCACAACCTGTATCGGTAACGCTGGTGACCTCACCCCCGCTATGAATGAAGCCATCGTTAAGAACGATGTTGTGGCGACCGCTGTTTTATCAGGCAACCGTAACTTCGAAGCGCGTATACACGCCAACATCCGTGCAAACTTCCTGGCCTCGCCACCGTTAGTTGTGGCCTACGCTATCGCTGGAAATGTCACTACCGACCTGATGACGCAACCGTTAGGTAAAGGTAAAAACGGACAAGACGTCTACATCGGTGATGTGTGGCCTACTAGTGCAGAAATTCAAAAGCTCATGAAATACGCCATGAATGCCAAAACATTCAAAGCAAATTACGCTGATGTGAAAGGCGCACCAGGTAAATTATGGGAAGACATCACAGGTGTTGCTGAAGGCGAAATCTACAACTGGCCTAAGTCTACTTATATTGCTGAACCACCTTTCTTCGAAAATTTCTCTATGCAACCCAAAGCAGCGGCTACTGGCATACAAGCAGCCAGAGCGTTGGGCGTATTCGGAGACTCCATCACTACCGATCACATTTCGCCTGCAGGCTCGATCAAGGAATCTAGCCCGGCTGGTAAGTGGTTGCAGGAAAATGGCGTACTCAAAGCAGATTTCAATTCGTATGGCTCACGCCGCGGCAATCACGAAATCATGATGCGCGGAACCTTCGCTAATGTGCGTATCAAGAACTTAATGATTCCATTGACTTCCGATGGCACGCGTATTGAAGGTGGCATCACTATTCATCAGCCTAGCGGCCATGAAATGTCTATCTATGACGCTGCCATGAAATACGTAGCCGACGATGTGCCCACCATGATCTTCGCTGGTGAAGAATATGGCACAGGTTCTTCACGCGACTGGGCTGCAAAAGGTACTCAACTGCTGGGTGTTAAAGCCGTTGTTGCACGATCTTTTGAACGTATCCATCGCTCCAACCTCGTAGGTATGGGCGTGCTGCCATTGCAATTTATTGGCAACGACAGTGTTGATACTCTCAACATTACCGGCACAGAAAGTTACGATCTGATCGGCATAGAGCATGACATCAAGCCACAGCAAGAAGTAACCTTGGTTATCAACCGCGCTAATGGTCAAAGCCAAAAAGTGAAACTGCTGCTGCGTATAGATACACCTATCGAAGTAGATTACTATCGCCACGGTGGTATTTTGCCTTTTGTGCTGCGACAACTACTCGCTGCATAAAGTCGTTGGCTACCCGGCAGAGTAATTTTTCTCCGGGTAGTTTAGTCACCCTCAACCATTCATACAGAGTTCGGAAACTATTATGTGGAAAATCCTAGTTGCATTCATCATATTCGCTGCGATCGCTCTGACTGTTGTATTCAAAATGGGCGACAAAGTCGACATGCAAGGTGAAGCAGGTGGACAGGCTGAAACCAGTGAACAACATGCGCCTGCAGCAGCTCCTGCTGCATCGACTGCTCCTGCTGAAGCTCCTGCTGCTGCCGTGCCGGCAACACCCGCTGCAGAAGAGAAAAAATAAGTATTTCCCCCATGGGCGTTGAGTACTACCGGGGTGTTTGTCAGTGCGCTAGCTGAAAACACCCTGCTTTACCTTACAATCGGGTTCCGAGCAGGTTCTGCCAGCAAAAAGCGGCAGACTTAGGGTTGCCACCTTGGCCGTGCAGCCTCACCTATATACGCTCTTCATAACCCGGAACCCATTAATGCGTCGCTCGCTTAAACCCCCTGCAC
>JAULVH010000100.1:2658-4130 GCA_032111105.1 Burkholderiaceae bacterium
AGCCGACAGCCAAAATCTGGCTATGCTGGCTCAGTCGCTGGCGATGTCTGGTAGTCGACTTGAGCGTCGCCATTGGGAAACGCTGCTTGATCAGTCTCTGGAAAAACTATTAGGCAACAATCAGCAGCAGGCTATTGATAGCGCGCTCGATCATTTATTTCATACCGATCCACTCGCCTACGACGTATTACTCGATGGCGTGGAAACCATCAGCTCAAGCTGCAGTCAGCCGCACGACGGCAAGGTATTCAAAGGCATGTTGCTCGCTGTTCCTATCATTGCCTGGACTCGTTACGCCATACCCTCGGGTCAGATTACTCCGGCTCAGATGCAACCATTGTTTGCATTGATTCAAGATCACATCGTTGCCCAACATACCCATGCAGCACTCGCTCCCGCGATTTTTTCTATTGACCAGCTTCCACGCAGCTACTGCGACACATTTTTACTGACTCGTCGCATGGTCGATGCCGCTTTAACTGGAAAGACACTACAGCTTCCGGCTGAGCTACCAGAGACAGCACCGTTCTTGGCAGACACCCGCTACCTTCTCATTGCCGTCGCTGCAGAAATAAAAAAACCACTTCTGCGATGGGAAGAAGTTGAGTCGGGCATCAACTCACAACTCAGTCGGCGTAGCGTGCTTGAGCAGTGGCAAACACAAGCCGGCCCCAAGGTTCAGCTACTACTGCCTGGGTGTGGCATTGATTGTCTCTTGCCGGATTCGTATTACGTAGCGTGTCGCGAGGCTGATAAGGCCGTTCGGCCTATCTCACTTCGGGCAGCCGTTCACTACCTGACGCATACATTGCCTGTTGAAGCAAATCAGTTATCTACCGTTATCGCTTCCATAGGCGATCAAGATAATGCCATGCGAGTAGATGAGTACAGAATAAGCTTTAGTCATAGCGGCAATTCCGACGTCTACTACGGTGTGGTGTGGCCACTCTATGACGAAGAAAGCGCTGACGATGAAATGCCCTCAGATGTCGCTCGTCGCCCCGGCATGCCACCACCGCTATCACCCATGCAGCAAATTGTGGCTGCATTACGCGAGGCGGGTATTACTAAGATTCAAAACGCAGATACTATCTTCTCACCCGAATTTTGTGATGATTGCGGCGCTCCTTTATTCTGCGACTCGAATGAAGAAATGGTGCATGCAGAAATGCCTGAGGACGTAGGGCAAAACAACGGCCATCTGCACTAATAAAGCACTAAGTAAGTACCGTCATAAAAATAGCCTAATCCCACTATTCATTTTTCCTTGCTGATGTATAGACGCAAAAAAACAGAGCCTTAATCTCACTAAGTAGATAAGCTGGACATGGAGAGACAAGTCAAAGCATCATGCCTCTGATATAATTCGATCCACGTCGGGGCGTGGCGCAGCCTGGTAGCGCACTTGCATGGGGTGCAAGGGGTCGCGAGTTCGAATCCCGCCGCCCCGACCACTTTAATTTACTACTCAG
>JAULVH010000101.1:0-6860 GCA_032111105.1 Burkholderiaceae bacterium
ATTCCCATCGTAAATCGCGGATACGCCGCCGGATTTTCAAGGCCAATACATGACACCATCAGACCCAGCAAGAGCGATATCGACGCTTTGAGCAAGCTGCTGTTACCGATAAAAATTGCACCTGACAAGCCAAGTATCATCAACCAAAAATATTCGAATGAAGAAAATTTGAGCGCAAACTCAGCCAGCGAAGGCGAAAAAAAGATCAACACCATCGTGCCAAACAATCCGCCGATTGCTGAAAAAACTAATCCTGCACCGAGCGCAATTTCTGCTTGGCCTTTAAGCGTTAGTTGATACGTCTCGTCGGCATAGGCAGCAGACGCTGGCGTACCCGGTATGCGTAGTAAAGCACCGGGAATATCACCAGAAAAAATCGCCATCGCTGTTGCTGTCACTATGGCTGCTACCGCAGGTACAGGCGGCATGAAAAACGTCATGGGTACCAACAGCGCTGTGGCCATAGTGGCTGTCAGACCCGGTATACAACCCACGAACAAACCAAACAATGCAGAACAAAAAATCACCACCAGCACATAGGGATCAAACACCATCCCTACCGCTTGCATCCAGATAGCCGAGGTCATGTCGCTCTCCTTACCATTGCAGCGGCTGAAGAATTCCCCAAGGCAGCGGAACACGCAAGCCCTTGTAGAACGCTGCGTGAATCACCAGAGTGATCAATATCGCCAAAGGCAACACGAGTTGGACACGCACCGAGAATGCAAGAAAAAGGACCGCTAAGATTAGCGTGCCGCAGACGATAAAACCTAACACATCTGAAGCGACGATGTAAAACACCAGACATCCCAGCGTCAGCAGAAAATTTCTGAGGTGATGCGCTGAGCGCATCCATTCACCCAACTCACACCATGGCTGCGTTTTCGTGGTGGTAAGGCCTTCACGTATCAACAGCAACGCACAAACTGCCAGCAAGCTTGCCAGGACACTGGGAAACAAGCTCGGCCCCACGTTCTGCCCGGGTATGGCCGGAAATACGCTCACATTCAATAAGATGGCAATGGCCAGCGCTAGCAGCAGCGCACCGCTCACAGCATCATTGAACTTCATGGCTTATCCGCTTTGGCAAGACCGACAGCTTTCATGACAGCACCCATGTCGCTATCACTCTTGGCCATAAACTGCTCATAGCCGTGTGCGTCAGCATAAGTCGAGCCAAATCCACGATTGCTCATGAAGACTTGGTACTCTTTTCCATCGTAGATTTTTTTGAGTGCTGCGCCTATCTTGGACTGTATCTCCGGTGGGAGGTTCTTTGGCCCTCCAATGCCGCGCCACGCTCCTACAGACCAAGCGCTGCCAGTAGCAGTTTTGAGCAGGGGCACGTTGGGATAAAGCGTTGATGGCTTGTCGTGCATGATGACTAGTGGCCGAGCCTTACCCGCATCAATAAGCGAGCGCGCCTCGGGTAAAGAACACGTCACAAACTCAACGCCACCGGCCACCAGATCGGTCATAGCTTGTGCCGCCCCATTCGAGGGTACCCATGGCGTCATAGATGGGTCCATCTTGAGATCTCGCAACATGCCAGCGAGTGCTAAGTGCCAGATACCACCCTGGCCTGCACCCGAGGCTTTGAATTTACCGGGGTTAGCTCGTATAGCCTTAAGTAAATCGTCCAGTGTTTTATAGGGTGAGTCTGCGCGTACAGTTACGCCTGCCGGATCAAAATTCATCAACGCAATCGGAGTGAAGTCGCGCGGCGTAAGCTGACTCAGACCAGCCCAGTGCAGCATGGTGATATCCACTGTCACCATGCCTAACGTGTAGCCGTCAGCCGGTGACGCGGCCAATGCCGCATGCCCAACTACGCCATTGCCGCCAGTACGGTTGACCACGTTGACGGGCTGCCCCAGTTCTTTTTCTAGCAGCGAGCCGATGATGCGAGCAACGGCATCCGTACCCCCGCCTGCGGTATACGGCACGATCAGAGTAATGGGACGGGACGGATAATTGTCCGCAGCAGCAACCTGGGTTGTCGCCGCGCTCAGTAGAATCAAAACAGCCAGGCTATGGCTCAGGTACGAGCGTATCGTTGAAAACATCAGTCCCCCAATTTTGTTTTATTTGTAATGTCTCATAGCGACTGATGGCTAATCGCGTACCCGCACTATAGCTGACTCAAGGTCATAGCTAGCTAGCACTATATATTTGAACTATTCGAATAGCCGCCACATCGGGCGCGATCAGTATGCCGAGAGCATATGAATCATTGAAGAGAAGTACATCGCCGCACAAGCCAGCTGGGGTGTAAATGCAGTCCCATTAGTTAACGGATGCGGATAGGCTCCAGCATTTGTTGTGGAGTGGTGAAGTAGCTGCTTATAGATGTCTGAAGCGACTTTGCTTTTGAAAATTCATACTGCGCTACTGCTCTGTAATGAACTTCGTCTGGGCCATCCATTAAATGCAGAGCTCTTCCCCATGTCCAAAAATCAGCCAGAGGAGTATCGGGTGAAAGGCCCATCGCTCCAAAGATTTGAATAGCACGATCAACTACATTCGACTGCAATTTAGCGGCAACCACTTTAATACTTGAAATTTTAGAACGAAGCAGTACCTGGTCTTGTTGCGGCTGATCCATTAACCAAGCGACCTGCAAAACCAAAAGCCTGGCTTGGTCAATTTCCATACGGGATTCAGCGATCCACTGCTGCACATTAGAGTAGTCGGATAAAAAATGTCCGAATGTTTTACGCTCAAGTGCACGAACCGTCGCAAGCTCCAGCGCAAGTTCGCACTGCCCTATCGTACGCATGCAGTGATGTATGCGGCCGGGGCCCAGCCTAAATTGGGCCATCTTGAATCCATCACCCCACTCACCCAGCAGATTATCCTGAGGCAGACTTAGGTTACGAAAGACTATTTCGCAATGGCCTTCGGGGGATAGTTTATGAGCGACTGAAATATTTCGTATTACGTCTACACCATCATGCGGTAACGGAACCAAAACAATACTATGCTTATGATGTGGTTGTTTATTTGATTCGTTATCTCTGCGATCTGAGCTGACATTTCTACAAACTACGAGCACTACCTTACAGTGAGGGTGTGCCGCGCCTGTGATAAACCATTTGCGCCCATTAATAACTAAACGATCGCCAACACGTTCAACTGTGGTTTGCAAATTGGTGGGATCCGAGGAACTCACATCCGGCTCGGTCATAGCAAATGCCGAGCGGATTTGCCCGGAAAGTAAAGGCATAAGCCACAACTCACTTTGCAAGGGTGTTGCGTATTTTTGCAGCATGGCCATGTTGCCGGAATCCGGGGCATTGCAATTGAAGACCTCCGAGCACCAGGGTATGCGTCCCATAATTTCAGCCAGAGGAGCATAGTCTAAGTTAGGCAGCCCTTTGAATTCTGAGCCTTCCATTAAATCCGGCAAGCATAAATTCCACAAGCCTTCTTCCTGCGCTAGTGATTTAAGATCCTCTAGGAATACCGGCGGATAAATTCCATCCGCTACGCTTTGATGCCACGCCGCGTTATGGGGTAATACATATTTCTCAATGAAGCTGAAAAGACGTTGAGACAACTCAAGAGCGTGAGCGGAGTGTTCGAAATTCATGAAAAATAAACTCCTAATTCACGAGTTATTATTAATTTTATTTTAGCAATGGCCACTTTTAAAGTGGCCATTACACGTTGAATTAGTCGTTAAAACTAAATGAACATTTATTACGCAGCCCTAGGTAGATAAGATGACGTCTGTTGAACCAGCCAACTTGTTTCCATCAAAATCGAGCCATGTTTTTTTTTCGAAATCATACAGTTTGCATGTACGCGCCACATCGAAATACCATCGCCATGAAAATGACTGCACCACAATTCGATTGGGCATTAATTCTTCTAGCCGATTTTGAGCAGCCTTTAAGTTATACAACGGCACGCTCATATCTACATGGTGAGCAGTATGTTCCATGATGTGATGCAGTAGCGTTCCAACATAAAAGCTAAATTTCAAATGCACAGTGGTGGATACGAAAGGCTGAGCTCTCATCCATTCAGATTTTTTGTCGTACCAAGCAATCGCCGGATGCGTATGGTGCACATAGACGACAAAGCCTATCATGCCGTTCCAGACAATAAACGGTATCAAACATCCCGTCGTAATCGCTATAACTATGGATTGATCCGTTGCTGATGCCGCCATCACGAGCAAGCTTATCCAAATAACTAAAAAAGCACTCACCAATAAGTTATCTTTGATAAAAATAGAACGGTTTGCTGGCCTATATTTTTTCGCTGGAAAAAACAATCTTTTCCACCATATCTCACATAAGTAGTAAATTGCTGACCCAAACCCGCTACGATAGACGCGCTCTAACGATTGTCGCCAGCGAGGAAGCGCATCAAATTCAGTTTTAGATAACGGCTCCCAGACAAAATCAAAACCTTTTAGATTAGTTTGTCCATGGTGCACAACATTATGACCAACATCCCAAAGACTGTACGGAGTAAGTGACGGAAGGAATGCGATTCTTCCTAAGATTTTATTTAGACCCCGGTGTGGCGTAAAACTCTGGTGACAGGCATCATGCCCAAGTATGAAAATACGCCCCGTGATAAGTCCGGCAGCCAGACCAAATGCTATTTTTAAAAAAATAGATTCGAAATACACTGTTAAAAAAATCGATCCCATCCAAAGCGATAAATCAATGACCATCAACCAAATGGCTAATGCCGTATTTTTATGGATTAAGGGTAATAACCAAGAGCGAATAACTTTACGATGGGGTAGTGGCATACCTTCTGCTACAGGCGAAAACTCAATATGTCTTAATCCCACCACCTCTGCGGCAGCACCACGATTCATCTTGCCTTCCTTTGCTAAATTAATCCTTCCGTATAGTAGGTTAGCAACAATTTTTAGTGCCTTGATCTGAATCAAAATTTACAAGAGGATAAACTTACGCTGACCGTTTTATGACAACGTCGCAAGTACCTCACTGTCTTCTACTCAAAAAAACGCCCACTGAATCCAGTGGGCGTTTTTCGTATTACAGGCACAAACCCAGGGATGCGCCCACGTACTGCAGGCCACTGCTAAAAGGACTTGCCCAATAAAAGCGTAAACTGCAAACCTGCCATGCAGTTCTGGTCACATCCTTGTATCTGACGCAATTTATGAGTTAGCTGTTTTTCATATCATGCCGCTGTTTGTTGGTTTAATTTTTTAAGATGAATCAAAATTTAAAACACGGGATACATCACAACCTGAGCCAGTTTTTACATCAGCTTTTTCAGGTGCTTCTGGTCGGACTAACTATAGGCATGACACGCACAGTCGTTCCTGCACTGGCTGAATCTGATTTCGGTGTCCCAAAAAATTCCTTCGTTTTGCTGAGCTCATTCGTAGTGGCATTCGGTTTGGTCAAAGGCATCATGAACTTCATTGCGGGACGCCTTTCCGAGAGCATAGGGCGCAAAAAAGTGCTGTTGCTGGGATGGCTGGCCGCGCTACCGATACCACTCGTAATATGGCATGCACCGAATTGGAATTGGATGGTCGCGGCCATGGTCCTGCTGGGCATTAACCAGGGCCTGACCTGGTCCATGACTCAGACTTCCAAGCTCGACATAACGCGACTGGAAGAGCGTGGCCTGACGCTGGGTCTGAATGAATTTTCCGGTTATGTCGGTGTAGCGATTGCCGGCATCATCACCGCGTATATGGCGGCTCACTTAGGTGCGCGACTGGGGCTATTAATTTTTGGCCTGACGGTGATTATTCTCGCGCTAGTGCTAACTCAGTTATGGGTTAGAGATACTCTGCCCTGGGCTCTGGCAGAGGCAGCTAAGCACGCGCAGGGGGCAACTCAGACATCACGTCCTCGCTATCCTGCCGGGGTGTCGTCCACACCAACCACCGTCGAAATTTTTACGCTAATGAGCTGGCGCGATAAACGTCTGATGGCCTTGAGTCAGGCGGGACTTGTAGAAAAATTTGTCGATGCGCTTGTTTGGATTTTTTATCCTGTGTTTTTGTATCAGCAAGGTGTGAGCCTAACTAACGTGGGCTGGATAATTAGCTTTTATGGTTTTACGTGGGGAGGCGCGCAGCTAATTACCGGACGTTTGTCGGACCGAATCGGCCGCCATGTTCTTAATGTTTCAGGCATGTGGATTTGCGGTGCGGGCGTGGGTGCCATGATGCTGGGAGATGGCATTGTCTGGTGGGCAGTATGCTCTGCTGTTTCTGGGTTGGGCATGGCATTGCTGTATCCGAATCTTTCTGCTGCAGTAGCTGACATTTCACACCCGTCATGGCGCGGATCAGCTATTGGTATCTATCGTTTCTGGCGCGATCTGGGCTACGCAATCGGTGGCCTGGGCTTGGGACTTGCCGCCTTTATTAGTGGACAAATGCAAGCCGCTTTTTGGTTTGTGGCTATAGCGATGTTCGCCTCGGGTGCGTTGCTTTGGTGGTTGGGCGAAGAAACACATCCGCATCTGAATCCAGAGGTCCCAGAAGAAAAATTAAAGTGATTTTCAGTAGCGTTGTGATTATCTGATGCTGCTATTTGCAATATAAATACTAGTATCAATACTAATATCAAGATCACTACCCAATGCAGCCCACGCACTTCCAGAGCTAGCTAATCAATTTATCAAGGATTCACGATGACTTTACCTGTCCCAAATGACAGTAACTTTTTAAACCAATCACTGCGACTGCCCAACGGAACTGTCCTGCGCAATCGACTGGCTAAATCGGCGATGAGCGAGGCACTAGGGACTTACGATAACCACCCTACTACGCAACTTGTGACGCTCTACCAGCGCTGGGCGCAATCGGGCATAGGGCTACTTTTTACTGGCAATGTGATGATCGA
>JAULVH010000102.1:0-14328 GCA_032111105.1 Burkholderiaceae bacterium
CTTTCATGACGGCTGGCGTTAGGCCGCCGTCGCCGATCATGACGACGGGGTCCAGACCATGGGCTTGGGAGCGTAGTTCGCTGCGTTGGGCAGAAGTGAGTTTAAGCATGACATTTCCTCAAAACGCTATTGTACGCGAGGCATCAGCGCTGCTTGCCGAACGAGAGCCAGCCAACCTATAGTTTCTTTCTTATTGCTGCTTCTTTGTCGCCAATAACTGCGATTTTTTAGAGGGGGATGCTTTGCCTATACCGGTGACGGCGGCACCATCCATGAATAGCAGCGGATCATCATCGTCATCGGTATCGAGATTAAGATTCAGCGGTGGTACAGGATCGGTCAGAGTGACGGGGCGTTTAGAGGGAGATGCTCTGCCTATACCTGTGACGGCGGCGCCATCTAAAAATAGCAGCGGATCATCGTCGTCGTCGGTATGGCGATCCAGATCTAGCGGCGGCACTGTATCGGTCACGCCAAAGGGGCGTGTGTTGGTCGGTACGCGCGGTAGATCAGTGGGGCCGAATTTAGTCTTAACCTCGCCTAGGGTCGCAGACAGTTTATCGACGCTGGCCTGTACCTTAGCATCGGCTTGCTGCTGATCTTTTTTCCACAGCCACGAGGTCATGGCCTGCAGCGAGACGTAAGAGTGGATGACGTCTGCTACGGCCTTGTCGATATTGATGATGGTTCTGATGGGTTTGTGGGGGAGTCTCATGATATCGGCTTCCACTTCGCTGTAGCTTTTTTTCTTATAGTCTAAACCGCATTGGACGACTTCATTCATGATTAGTCCCGCCACTGATGTTGGCTTGGTCATTTCGATATACATCGTTCGCTGCTTTGCATCGGTGGGCGCACACATCTCAATAAAACCAAAGATCAATTGTGAAAAGAGATTACCTGCAGAAGTGCCGCAAATCGCGTACACCATCTGTAGCATGTAGTCGCTGTTACCTTTCAGTAGTTGAACGAAGGAGCGTAGCAGGGCGGCGTCACCTATAACATCAACCAGAGCGCGAGCAGTTCGGCCCATCATACCCATCCCGACCATTCCTTGTGCGATCACTTGCCATGGTTCCAAGTTGATCTGACTCATCATGCCTAAATGCAGCAAGTTACCGAATGCATGGATCAGTAGCTTGGAGAGGCGTAGCAATCGTTTATCTGTGATGCTGCGTACGGCGATAGCGCTCATCGTGTGGATGAACACGGATTTCACGAATGAGCCGACGAACTGCTCTGCTGCCCGTTGGCCGTAGTTTTGTCGTATCCACTCGTAGCACTTGTCGACACCTTCTGCATGAATCTCGGCGTGGGTGGCATCGCGCTGCTTATGCGTGGCAAGCTTTGCCAGCGTGAGTTCAATGGGTCCCCACTCTCCCTTGGAGTTTCTTTTATGTGTCAGCGCGTCAGGAAAGCCAGCTTCGTGACATTTACTCCAATAGCTAAGGCTAGTGATAAATTCATTGCCGTGTGAGACGGGGTCACACATGGCTTCCATTACGTCTGGATGCAGTGAGCCAAGAGGAATAGCGTCAAAGGTGTGCGGCGAAAATATATGTGCCAGTTCATGTGCATAGGTTGACTTAGGCATTCCTGAATTGATCGCAACATGGCATTTGCTCTGATAACCACCAACGGGCTTATCGTCTTGCTTAAGGTCATTACAATGCCCAAAAAATAGTGACATCTTTTTTTCTTTTGATGCACCGCTAACACAATTTTTGGCTTCCGATTCGAAAATCTCATAGTTATTCCTTAAATGCTCGGATACCGCAAAGCGGAATGGGATGCTCCAGCTTTCCAATTGCAGGTTGATATTGCTGGTCACATTGACCCATATTCCCATCTCGGAGTCAGTGGTTAAATGGCATTTATCGTTAACTCCAAAAAAATGTGCAGGATCATGTAACGGGTAAAGAACGATTTTTTTTATATCGACGAATGACGGGCTCCAGCCCATGAAAAATTTATTTTCGTTATAGACACTAACAGCATCAGCTTCCATTTCATGGATGCAGTTACCTAGGCTTTGTTTTACTTCGGCTTCACCACAGCCGAAAGTTGGAATGATGGGTGCCAAGGTATCGATAATCGGCTGCGTTGTCCTTCTGGCTTCGCTGCTGATATAAGTAAAGCTTGAATGAACTGATTGCATGGTTTTTCCTTTGATGTTGGTCGATACAGCGCACTACGTGACTTTTTTTCATCAAAAGTTCATCGAACATTTTTTCGATAAATGGCTGCAGCTTTCATCTTGGAAAAGAAAAATTCAAAACATACATTTTCCAAACCATCTTCGTTCATACATTTTTTTTAATTTGCAATTTTTTTTGTAGTGCGTCGGCTTGTATCTTGCCGATACCAGTTACGGCAGCCACATCGTTGCTTAGCAGAGGCTGATCTTATGTTGATTCGAGGGGTTCTACTCGGGATACTGTTTGAGATGCTTGAAATTTTCTAATATGGGTGGGGATGGGTGTTGGATCTGAGGGGCTGAATTCTTCGCTAACCTCATCGAGGGTATTCGATAAATGATCAACGCTGGCCTGCACTAGTGCATCGGCTTTTTGCTCATCTGTTTTCCAGAGCCAAGAAGTCATGACCTGCAGTGATACATATTTTTCAATGACGTCGGCAATAGCAGCATCTATCGTGACGATACGTTGAATAATCGTTGGTAGACGTGAATAGATTTCCTCTGCCTTTGCGGTTAGATCTGTACCAGTAATTTTGCAGTTTACTGAAATTAATGTCTCAGCAATAGCGCCATCAAAGTTGGTGGTTTTCGTTAGGTCAAGATACGTTTCTCGTTGCGACTGCCCGGTGGGTGCGCACAGATCAATAAAGCGAAGGATCATAGTGGAGAAGAGATTGCCTGCAGCTGTTCCGCAGGTGGCATACACCAACTCCAACATCGCATTACTATTGCTACGCATGAGCCTAACAAAGGTGCTCAGGATAGCCGCTTGGCCGATAACGCCGACCAGGGCTTTTACCGTTCGTCCCATCAGGCCGGATCCGGCGCAGGCCTGTCCGGCGGCTAGCCATGGCGTTGGACCCATCTGGCCCATCATGCCAAGATGAATCAGGTTTGCAATCGTATGGATCAGCCCGCGGAAAACAAGGAGGCTCAGTTTGTCTTTGACAGTCCTGGCAACGATAGCGCTCATGGAATGAATAAACACGGATTTTGCAAAGGAGGCTGCGAATTGTTCTGCGGCTCGTACGCCGTAGTTTTGTTTAATCCACTCGTAGCTCTTGTCGACACCCTCTGCATGAATCCGGGCGTGAGTTACATGATCCGTGTGATCCGTAGCAAGTTTCGCCATAGTCAGATCGATCGGTCCCCATTCGCCCCGGGAATTCTGAAGATGCTTTTCGGTGTTCGGAAAACCCATATCCTTGCAATGATTCCAATAGCTCAGGCTGGTGATTAATTCATGACCGTGAGTGACGGGATCGCACATTGCTTCCAACACATCGGGATGTAAAGAAGCCAAAGGTATCGCATCAAATGGGTGGTCGGACACGAGATGAGCGAGTTCGTGAGCATATGTAGACTTTGGCCTGCCGGTTTTTATGGTGACTAAGCAGCCATCTAACGATCCTCCAGTCACCTTTCCGTTTGAATCAGGCTTATCGCAATGCCTGACGAAGGTATACAGCGAATTTTTATATTGATCGGTCATTACAAAACATGCGTTGTAACTTCAATCCAAAGCTTGATCGTTCAGTTTCGCAGCTTTGGTGGAGATACTGAAACGAAATGGAATAGACCAGTTTTCTAATTGTTTATTGATGTTGCTGGTTACATTGGCCCAGTTCGCCCACTCTTGGGCATTCGGGATGCGGCAGCCTCTTTGTGGCCAATAGTTGGCATCATCAATGCAAGTGTGCTGATGACGGGTTGTGATGCGCGGCTGGCTTCGCTATAGGCGTAAGAAATGCCTGAGTAGAGTGCGTGCATGGTTTTTCCTTTGAGTATTTGATGATCTTTATTGAGTAGCAAGCTCGGTAACTTTTTTTTGCTATGAGTTCACTGAAAAATTTTTCTAAAGGTCGATGCGGTATCCTTAGCGAATGGCAAAAAACAAAGCAAACAAGAATTGGCTGCACGGCCATATCAACGACCCTTACGTAAAACTCGCGCAAAAAGATGGCTATCGAGCGCGGGCTGCTTACAAACTCAAAGAAATCGATGAGGATGAAAAACTGATTAAGCCGGGTCAGATCATTGTGGATTTGGGGTGTGCGCCGGGCAGTTGGAGTCAATACGCGCGGCGTAAACTAGCCGGCAAGGAAGGCGGGGGCATACACGGGATGATTATCGGATTGGATATGCTGGAGATGGAGCCTATCGCCGATGTAAATTTTATTTTGGGTGACTTTCGTGAAGAATCTGTCTTAAGCCAGCTTCAGACGCTGCTTCAGGGACAACGGGTCGATTTGGTCATTTCTGACATGGCTCCTAATATGTCCGGCATTGCAGATACGGATGCAGCACGGGTCGAACATCTGGTCGATTTGGCAATGGATTTTGCCAGGCAGCATATGAAACCTTCCGGATCACTGCTCGTCAAATGCTTTAATGGCAGTGGCTACACTCAAATTATTGAGAAATTCCGGGATGAGTATCGGGTAGTTGGCTCCAAGAAACCCAAGGCCAGCCGTGACAAATCATCCGAAATCTTCTTGTTGGGGCGGGGCTTGCGTCATCCCGCCTGAGTCTTTGTGGGTTAGGCAATACCCTCTGCCATGGGTGGAGTGAATGGAACCTCTTGATGACAGCGCGGCTCCTTTTTCCAACCCTTGAAAAATCAGGGGTTTAGCTCCATATCCCTTACTGGCAAGACGTGGGTATTGCGAGTAGAATTTGCAATATGCGCTTGACCGCCGGTGCCGGTCCGCAACTAGGAGTCCTCGTGAATAATATGTTTTCTAAAGCTGCCATCTGGGTCGTCATTGCTCTGGTGCTATTTACTGTCTTTAAACAGTTTGATGAGCGTGGTTTGGGTGGCGGCGCTACGCCGATACCGTATTCGGATTTTCTAGACGAAGTCAAAGCGCAGCGCATACGCGAAGCGACTATTGAAGACCGAACCATTATTGCCATTACTAACGATGGTAAAAAAATCAAAGCCACCACCACGAATCTTGATCGCGGCTTGATTGGTGATTTAGTTAACAACGGCGTGAAATTCGACGTCAAGCAACCTGAACCACCTTCATTCCTATCGCAGATATTTATCTCGTGGTTCCCAATGTTGTTGCTCATTGGTGTGTGGGTATTTTTCATGCGTCAGATGCAAGGTGGCGGCAAAGGCGGTGCGTTTTCTTTTGGTAAATCCAAAGCGCGCATGCTCGATGAGCATCAAAATGCAGTTACCTTCGCTGATGTTGCTGGCTGCGATGAAGCCAAAGAGGAAGTCTCTGAGTTGGTCGACTTTTTGCGCGATCCAACCAAATTCCAAAAATTGGGTGGCCGTATCCCACGTGGTGTGCTGATGGTGGGCCCGCCTGGTACGGGTAAGACGCTGCTAGCGCGTGCCATTGCTGGTGAAGCCAAGGTTCCTTTCTTTACGATTTCAGGTTCTGATTTTGTTGAGATGTTTGTCGGTGTTGGTGCGTCGCGTGTGCGCGATATGTTCGAAAACGCTAAAAAACATTCACCCTGCATTATTTTCATTGACGAAATTGATGCTGTTGGTCGCCACCGTGGCGCTGGCATGGGCGGAGGCAATGATGAGCGCGAGCAGACACTTAATCAGTTGCTCGTCGAGATGGATGGTTTTGAAGCAAATGCGGGTGTGATTGTTATTGCAGCGACTAACCGTTCCGATGTGCTTGATAAAGCGCTGCTGCGTCCAGGTCGTTTTGACCGACAAGTCGTCGTTGGCCTTCCAGATATTCGTGGTCGCGAGCAGATCCTGATGGTTCATATGCGCAAGGTGCCGATTGCTCCGGACGTAAGAGCTGATGTGCTGGCGCGTGGCACACCAGGTTTCTCTGGTGCCGATTTGGCTAACTTGGTTAATGAGTCCGCATTGTTTGCTGCTCGTCGCAACAAACGCTTAGTTGAGATGCAGGATTTTGAGGATGCAAAAGACAAAATCGTCATGGGGCCTGAGCGTAAGTCGGCTGTTATGCGCGAAGAAGAGCGTCGTAATACCGCCTTTCACGAATCAGGTCATGCGGTTGTGGCTAAGCTCCTGCCTAAGGCAGATCCAGTACACAAGGTCACCATCATGCCGCGTGGCATGGCATTGGGTTTGACGTGGCAGCTGCCTGAGCATGATCGCGTCAATATGTACAAAGATAAAATGCTGGAAGACATAGCGATACTTTTTGGTGGTCGAATTGCCGAAGAGATTTTCATGAATCAAATGTCGACGGGCGCTTCAAATGACTTTGAGCGTGCTACCAAGCTGGCTCGTTCCATGGTGACTCGTTTTGGTATGTCGGAGTCCTTGGGTACGATGGTTTATGAAGATTCCGATCAGGATTCTTATTTTGGACGTGGGTCATCCAAAACAGTATCCGAAGCCACGCAGCAAAAAGTGGATATGGAAATTCGTAACATCCTGGATCAGCAATATGATTTGTCGCGCAGATTACTAGAACGTAATCGTGACAAAGTTGAAGCGATGGCCAAAGCCTTGCTCGAATGGGAAACCATCGATGCAGATCAAATCAACGATATCATGGCGGGTACCGAACCACGCCCTCCTAAGGTTGCTCCTACGCCGCGTCCGACAGATACCACTGGCGGTGGTGTAGCACCGGCGACTGCACCGGCTTGATGGCCAGTAACCCATAATCTTCTCAGCGGGGTGTGGAGAAATCCTCACCCCGTTTGCTTGTCACTTGCCTGGTTTTTCTGTGAGCGATTTCCCTGATACGTACTTACAGTGTGGCCGTTACCGATTAAAAATGGGTGGTCATTCATTTCGCCCGCTGGTTATGGGTATATTGAACGTGACTCCGGATTCATTCTCTGATGGTGGTCGCTTCAGTTCACTTGATGCTGCCATTACGCAGGCTGAACACATGATCGCATCAGGAGTAGACATCATCGACATAGGTGGTGAATCAACTCGCCCAGGTTCACCTGCATTATCTATCGAAGAAGAATTACAACGGGTCATGCCCGTACTGTATGCGCTTCGTGATTGCGGTGTACCCATATCCGTCGACACTCGTCACTCTGAGGTCATGCGTGAGTCTATGGTCGCCGGCGTTGATATGATCAATGACATTACAGGCTTTCGTTCTGAAGAAAGTTTGGGCCTGCTAAGAGACAGCGATTGCGCCTTATGTATCATGCACATGCAAGGTAACCCGCAGACTATGCAACAAAATCCTAGCTACGATGATGTGGTGTCTGAGGTCATTGATTTTCTGGCCAGGCAGGCTGGTGCAGCAATAGATGAAGGCATAGACCGCCGCCGACTTTGTGTAGACCCCGGATTTGGTTTTGGTAAAACCTTAGAGCACAACTTAGCGTTGCTAGCTCAACTGAGGCGTATACAAGATGAATTAGGCTTACCTGTTTTAGCGGGTCTTTCGCGCAAGACCATGATAGGGAAGCTGACAGATAAGCCGGTAGAACAACGCATGGCCGGTAGCATTGCTGCCGCAATTTTTGCTGTGTCAGAAGGAGCACGTATAGTTCGTGTGCATGATGTCGCCGAAACTGTGGATGCAATCAAGGTATGGCAAGCAGCAAACCAAGCAGCGCTTGCAGTGGATGTAATTCACAAAAACTAACACCTTCATCATCGTAAACGATACAACTCAACCACATAAAACTCTACACCATGGCAAGAAAATATTTCGGCACAGATGGCATACGCGGCAGGGTGGGTGAAGCGCCTATCACCCCTGATTTTGTTATGCGATTAGGCTACGCTGCGGGCAAAGTATTAGCGCAAGCAGAAAACTCAGTTACGGGACGACCGACTGTCTTGATCGGTAAAGACACACGCATTTCAGGTTACATGCTCGAAGCTGCGCTGGAAGCAGGTTTTACTGCGGCCGGTGTTGATGTTTTACTTGCAGGCCCGATACCGACCCCCGCGGTTGCCTACCTGACGCGCGCATTGCGTCTTTCTGCTGGCGTGGTGTTATCGGCATCACATAATCCTTATCACGATAACGGTATCAAATTTTTTTCTGCACAAGGTAACAAACTACCTGATGCGGTTGAAGAAGCAATTGAAGCTGCTTTAGAAAACTCTATGACCTGCGTTAGTTCAGAGAAGCTAGGCCGCGCCAAGCGACTCGATGATGCGCGCGGTCGTTATATCGAATTTTGTAAAAGTACTTTTCCCAATGAACTTGATTTACGCGGCATGAAGCTGGTGGTGGATTGCGCGCATGGTGCTGCGTATCACATTGCTCCGGATGTGTTTCACGAACTCGGCGCAGAAGTTATCGCGATTGGTAATCAACCTAATGGCTTTAATATTAATGATGGTTTTGGTGCCACCATTCCCCAAGTGTTGTCAGCGGCTGTGCGCGCGCATAGCGCAGACTTGGGTATTGCTTTGGATGGTGATGCAGATCGTCTGATCATGGTGGATGGTAGTGGCCGTGTGTTCAATGGCGATGAACTACTTTATGTCATGGTGAAGGACAGGTTAGCCAACGGCGGGATCGCTGGCGCTGTAGGAACCTTGATGACCAACATGGCCGTCGAGTCGGCGTTTAACGCGCTGGGTGTGGGTTTTGCACGCGCCAAAGTGGGCGACCGCTACGTCCTGGAGTTACTTCAGGAGCGAGGCTGGCAGATGGGCGGCGAGGGATCAGGGCATTTACTTTTCCTGGACAAGCACACCACTGGGGACGGCATCATTTCGGCATTACAGATACTCGCGGCTCTCAGGCACAGTGGCCTAACCTTGGAAGGCATAACTAGTGATATGCAGCTTTGGCCGCAGACCTTGTTGAATGTCAAAATTGCACCAGGCTTTGACTGGAAGGCCAGCAAAAACCTCATGATGGAAAAAGAGCGCGCTGAGGCCGAGCTGGGTGAGGCTGGTCGTGTACTAATTAGGCCCTCAGGCACAGAGCCCCTGCTCAGAGTCATGGTGGAAGCGAGAGAGCCATCCCTTGCAAAGGTTCTTGCAGAGCGGTTGGCGGCGTGCATAACCAGTTAATATGTAATTTGCCTAACGTCATTGGCAACAAATTCCCGAACTGGCCGCCGGCTCGGGTATAATTCAAATCCTCGGAGTGTGGCGCAGCCCGGTAGCGCACCTGCTTTGGGAGCAGGGGGTCCAAGGTTCGAATCCTTGTACTCCGACCAGTCTAAAAAAACGGGTTGTCTATGACAGCCCGATTTTTTCATTTGTTGAGATGCTTTAGTTTCTATCTGAACTGCCCATAGCTCAGCTGGATAGAGCAACGCCCTTCTAAGGCGTAGGCCGCACGTTCGAATCGTGCTGGGCAGGCCACTACCTACTCCATTACTCCATTCAAAGCAGTTAGCTGTGCTCTGCGTGCTGACGCGCCTCTCAGTTGAAAAAATTCCAGTAGTATTTAGAGCGACTTATATTAGGACCAATAATCCTGACGACTGTCTGCGACTTTGTTTTGAATAGATTGGTCTAGGTGGTATCAACAGTAAAAATTATCTACAGTAAGGACTACCTACTTCCCTGATTGTTTATCACGTTCTTCTTTGTACTGATCATAAGGCGGAAGCGTCTGTGATTTTGGTTCGCTGCCGACATCCTTAATTTTTTGTTGAGAACGAATACCCTCATAAATACTTTGCTCTGAAAGAATTCCACAACCTAGCAAAAACACACTGGAAAGAACAATTAGCAGTTTTTTCATAGAAGTGAGTGAAACAAGCGTCTGGTTAAAACACGGTTGATGATTCTGTATAGAGTACAAAATTTTACTAAATTACAGAGACAGAAGTGCTACCTGTTGCATCAATGGTATTGACTAAAAAGTAAAATAATACGTAGCTTGTCCACTGAAAGTGGATCCCAGCGTACGCAGTAATTTTTTGCGTCAATTCCGCAAAAAAAAGAGCGCTATCGCGCTCTTTTTAAAGATCTTAATTTGATTCTATCTACGCAGTGGTCACTGTCGCACCCACTTCACCACGAATCAGTTGGTTTCTAACGATGTCGGTAGGTTGAAAAAGTTTGATCAATGATTCTAGTAAAGTGGATGCCTTACCACTGTTGTCCATAGAAAAATTACAGACATACACATCGATGGTAATCGCACCGAGTTCGGGCCACGTGTGCAGGGCGAGATGCGATTCGGCTAATAGTACTGTGCCTGTAACACCACCGCATTCACCTTCGTGTAGACCTGGGAACGCATGAAAAACTTCGCTGACGGCAGTTAGTCCACTTTTATCGACTAACTCGAGGCACTTACGCCGCAATGATGCAGCATCAGTCATCAGTTTTAAATTAGTGTGGCAACCCGCAATATCTGCGGTGAGGTGAATCCCTTGCATCTTAAATTCCTTTCCCCTAAAAACAAGAAAGAAACCCTTCTTGGAAAAAAACCAGTTGAAGGGCGGTTAAAAAAAGCCTTGAGAGCTTACTTGTGCTTTCTGGGTCGACCGGTTTTCACCGTCTGAAGCTTCTTCTTGGCTGATTTGACTTTGGAAATACTCAAACTCTCTAGCATTGCGATACCTATTCTGATCAGCTCACTTTTTTTGATTTCGAAGCCGTCTTTCAGACAGGCTTTCTTTACTTTAGCGAGTGTTGCATATTCAGACTCAGGAATAGTAAAACTGTCGCGAACTAGCTGAGGCTTAAGTAATTTATCTGCTTTGGTTTCAGCAACTTTTTTTACTGCTTTGGCAGGTGCTTTTTTCGCCGACGGTTTTGCTTTGGCAGCACCAGCGAGCTTTGCTGCCGGCTTGGTTTTTGAGTTCATAAGAGTGATCTCCTGGTATTCGACATCTGTGAATGACATCGGACCTCCATAAAAATCGTATAAATCATTTATACGGTATGACGGTATACATCAAAAATCACGGAGAGTCGATAATTTGTTGCCTCTAGGCAACACGACAGGCAACCTACATGTAAGTAGGCAGGGTGAGGACAGACTGATTTTCTAACCAAGCAAGCTGGTTAAGCACATTAAAAAATTGATAATCAATAAGTACTGTTCATTTGCGTTCGTACCAATTTTTAGACTGATTCACTAGGCGTACAACAATCAGCATGACGGGTACTTCAATCAAAACACCCACCACGGTAGCCAGAGCAGCGCCTGATTGAAACCCAAACAAACTAATGGCTGTAGCTACCGACAGCTCAAAAAAATTGGAAGCACCAATTAGCGCTGAAGGGCAAGCCACTGAATGAGCTTCACCTACCTTTTTATTCAGCCAATATGCTAACGCGGCATTAAAAAAAACCTGGATAAGTATGGGTACAGCGAGCAGACCAATAATCAGCGGCTGATCAATGATGGCCTTACCCTGAAATCCAAACAATAAGACTAGGGTTAGAAGTAATGCTGCTGTAGACCATGAGCCCAATTTTTCTGTCCAGGCTGCGAATACCTCGTTACCTTGTTTAAGTAATATGTAGCGCCAGGCTTGAGCCAGCAAAACAGGTATCACGATGTACAAGACTACAGAGGTAGTCAATGTCTCCCAAGGAACCACAATGGCTGACATACCAAGTAAGAGCGCAACCAGGGGCGCAAATGCGAACACCATAATGATGTCATTCAGAGCGACTTGCGACAGTGTGAATAATCCATCGCCCTGTGTGAGTCGGCTCCAGACAAATACCATCGCCGTGCACGGAGCTGCAGCCAGGAGTATTAATCCGGCGATGTAACTGTCGATTTGATCGGTAGGTAATAGGGGTGCAAACAGATGGCGCACAAAAATCCATCCGAGCAGCGCCATAGAAAAAGGCTTAACCAGCCAGTTTACAAACAAGGTGACGCCTATACCGCGCACATGTTGCCGCACTAGGGGCAGCGACCCAAAGTCAATTTTTATTAGCATGGGGATGATCATCACCCACACGAGAAAACCAACGACCAAGTTAACTTTGGCTATTTCTAAAGTTGCGATGAAATGAAAGCTTGGCGGGAAAAATTGTCCCAGGGTGATTCCGGTCACGATGCAGACAAAAACCCACAGGCTGAGATAACGCTCGAAAAAACTCAAGGTGATGGTTTCCTGGGTTGCTACTGAATCGCTATGAGTATTTTTCATGTAAGCATTTTAGAACCAAGCTACGAATTGGCTTTTGCAGGGTGCTTGATGGTTGACACGGGTGAGCAGGGATTGCCACCGCAGCAGTTATCTGTCAGGTAAGTGAGCAGGGCATTCATGCTGTTAATTTGTGCTGAATAAATCACGTATCGCCCCTCTTGTCGCGATTCAGCCAGTCCAGCATGCGTTAATTCTTTCATGTGGAACGTTAACGAAGAAGGTGATATGCCCAAGTTCTCTGCTAGTTGACCTGCAGGCAGACCTTCAGGCCCGACTTGAACCAAACTGCGAAAAATAGACAAACGTGATTCTTGCGCTAATGCAGCAAGGGCTTTGACAGCCAGCGGGGAGGTCATTTTTTTCATGAGGCTGTCATTTTTAGAATCTAAAATAAAATATAATTTTTGTTAAATAAGTTCGTTTATTATTTCATTATTTCAATAATTATACAAACGTAGTGATAAGATCATCGCGCTTGGCCTAAGCTTGTTTCGTATGTCGTATACAGTCAATGAGGTGAACAATGAAAGTAGGAATCAATGGCATGGGTCGTATTGGTCGTTTGGCGCTGCGTGCGGCTATGGGTGCTGCAGATCGCCAGTCGGATGATCCCAGAGCACACAATCGCTTAGAGATTGTTCATGTTAATGAACTCAAGGGCGGTATAGAAGCAACGGCACATTTGCTTGAGTTTGATTCAGTACAGGGGCGCTGGCGAGCAGATATAGAAGCCTTAAATTCACAGACGATACGCATAGGTTCTCAGCAGGTGTCATTTTCCAGTCATGCTCATGCTGCCGACATACCCTGGGGTGATCTGGGTGTGGATGTGGTGCTGGAGTGTACGGGTAAATTTTTAAGCTTAGAGACCTTGCAGGGCCATATAGATCGTGGTGCCAAGCGCGTGATCGTCGCAGCACCAGTCAAAGTTGATTCAGTCTTAAATGTGGTAGTGGGTGTTAATCACACGATGTACGATCCCGCTAAGCATCCTATAGTTACGGCAGCTTCATGCACCACCAACTGTCTTGCACCCATCGTTAAGGTAGTCCATGAAGCGATAGGTATACGTCATGGCCAAATCACGACTATCCATGATCCCACTAATACCAATGTTATTACTGATGCGCCGCATAAGGATTTGCGGCGTGCCCGCAGTGCCATGCTCAGCCTGCAGCCTACGACTACGGGCAGTGCGACTGCGATTGCACTGATTTATCCCGAACTAAAAGGCAAACTTAATGGCCATGCCGTGCGTGCCCCTGTGTTGAATGCGTCATTGACTGATTGTGTGTTTGAATTGCAGCGAGAAACCACGGTTGATGAAGTCAACACACTGTTTGCCAATGCCGCTAAGGGATCCTTAGCTGGTATTTTGGGTTATGAAATTAAGCCCTTGGTGAGTGCTGATTACGCACGCGATACGCGCAGTGCTATTGTCGATGCACTATCAACGATGGTTACAGATAAGACCTTGCTTAAAATTTACGCTTGGTATGACAATGAAATGGGCTATGCCTGCCGCATGGTGGATTTAGCGTGTCATATGCAAAGCGCAGGAATTTAAATCTCATGAATCAATCAGCCGCGGGCATTCGAAATTACTTAGTCGTTACTTCATCCTACTGGAGCTTTACGCTGAGCGATGGTGCCTTGCGTATGCTGGTGCTCATGCATTTTTTTCGGCTGGGGTATTCGCCATTTACATTGGCGTTTCTTTTTTTGCTCTATGAAGCCGCGGGAGTAGCAGCCAATCTACTCGGTGGCTGGCTGGCGACGCATTTCGGTATTACTCGCATGCTGGTAGTGGGTTTAACTACGCAAATCATCGGCTTTTTATTGCTCTCGGCAGTTTCACCTGACTGGACAGCAGCGATGTCAGTCGCCTGGGTTGTATTAGCCCAGGGCGTATGTGGGGTTGCGAAAGACCTGACTAAAACAGCCAGCAAGTCAGCTATCAAATTAACGCAGGTTCGAACCCTATTATAAATCTCGGACGGATTAACCGCGACAATTTTTGCCGGAGACAATGAATTATCATTGTCCGCGTTCGAGAAGCCTAACTCCTCTCTCTCTCTCTCTCTCTCTCTCTCTCCCTCTCTCCC
>JAULVH010000102.1:14338-17183 GCA_032111105.1 Burkholderiaceae bacterium
GCAAGCGATGCACCGGGGCAGCTGTTTCGTTGGGTGGCGTGGTTTACCGGCAGTAAAAACGCGATGAAAGGTGTGGGATTTTTTATCGGGGGTTTGCTGCTAGATAGCCTTGGTTTCAGCCCTTCGCTCTGGTTAATGGCCTCTCTGCTATCCGTTATTTTGGTTGCAATTATTTTTTCGCTGCCAGCGACTATGGGTAAGTCCAAGGCATCCAAATCGTTTAAAGAATTATTTGGTAAAAGTCGTGCGATTAATTTACTCGCAGGCGCTCGCGTGTTTTTATTCGGCGCACGTGATGTTTGGTTTGTTGTAGGGGTACCTGTTTTTCTGTATAGCCAGGGCTGGAACTTTACGATGGTCGGTACCTTCATGGCCTTATGGACTATCGCGTATGGTTTGGTGCAGGCCATGGCGCCAAAATTCATACGGCGCAGTGGCGATGGTTTGAGCGCCGAAGTACCCGCTGCACGCTGGTGGTCTTTTATGTTGATGCTGGTGCCAGTTGTGCTGGCGCTGGTGGTCGTACTAGAGATTCAACCGCTACAGTGGCTAGTGGTTGCAGGTCTTGCTGTCTTTGGATTTGCGTTTGCTGTGAATTCGTCGGTACATTCTTACCTCATACTGGCATACGCAGGTTCTGAAAAAGCAGCTGAAGATGTAGGCTTCTATTATGCTGCTAACGCGTTAGGGCGCTTTTTAGGTACCTTGTTGTCAGGCGTGTTGTATCAGTGGGGTGGTCTATCATTTTCACTGACCGGGTCCGCGGTGATGCTGGCGAGCTGTTGGGCGATTACACTTGCGTTGCCGCTGACAAAAGACTCACAGCTGGCCCCAGTAACGTCAACGGCGGGGGGTAATGAGACGGTGTAACTGCGAACGAGATAATGATGAGATTAATGTTAGTGTTTTATATGATGCTGATCAGTCCACTGGCGGCTGCTGAATGGATCGAGTTTTCAAAGGGGACGGATAGCAAATACTATTACGACCCGGAGACCCTAACGAATAAACGCTATACCCGCGTCATGATTCTGATCAATTACAAGAATAAGAATAAAGCGGATCGATGGGTATCTGAAAAAACTCTCTACGAAGCAAACTGCAAGTTTAAGCAATTGCGAATGATAAAAATGAGTATCTACGATGGTGAAATGGGCGAGGGAAAGATGGTGGGTAGTCGTGTCCGTCCAGAAAACTGGGGCTATGTTCCGCGTGATACACAGTATCTCGATTTATTGAATTTGCTCTGTGGTGGAAAGAATTAATCGGCTGCTGCACAGCACAGCTGAACTACACAGCCGGATTAATCTTTATTTATACAATCAGCGAGCGCAATTCTTGCGCTAGCTCGACTGCACTACGAGCATCACCAACGATGGCATCGGCACCTAGCTTATCAAGCAAATCACTTCGGCCATAAATTGCTGGCCCACCGAGCATCACGAATAGTGCTGGATTCAGTGCGGCCTTACGAATACGAGCAATGAGTCCCGTGAGTTGATCAAGCTGAGCTTGCGTTCCAACGGACAGGCCAACGAGATCAAACCATTCAGTAGATAGCATCGACAGTAAATTGGCCTCAGTTGCTCCCAACTCCAGCCAGACCTGCCATCCTTCTTTTCGAAAAAATTCAGACACCATCAAAACACCCAGGGTGTGTTGCGACCCCGGCATAGGTGCAAAGAGCGCTTTTTGGGTCAGATCGCCTGCACCGTTATTACCTTGAAATGTCTGACCTAATTTACGAATAATGATCTGCAACTGCATCAGACCAATGGTGACTTGCACAAAATCGCATTCATCGTCCTCCCACAATGTGCCCAGGTATCGTGCACTGGGAGTAAACAAATTGAGATAAATACTTTCTGTGCTTTCTCCATTGCGCAATAGAGTTTGAACAAACTCTTCAGCTTGTTTTATGTCTGGATTCAGGCACAAGAGGGCGAACTCATTGATAACTTTTGTCGAGGGCTTAAATTCACTCATGTCTGTCCCTCGCGTGTGCGTAGAGCCGATGTCTCTGGCGCTAAGTAATCCTGGGATGATTTTTGAGTGACGTAAGCACAGGGCAGTGTTCTTCCTGTTGTGTGTGTAGTTGCTAGTAATAGATGGTGCAGTGCACGCATTGTGTGATTCGGCTTTCTCGTGGGTGTATCCTCTGCTGAACTGTTTGCCAAGATAAGAAGATTTTTTTCAAAATCTCCAGGCATCCATTCAGGTCTTGCCTCGTCCGGTTCGTTGTGACCGGTTTGTTGTGATCGCCGTAACCTCCGCTGGGTTGCGTGTCCTGCTTCCTTGATGTTTGCGTGGCTGGGTGAACTAAGGTCACCGATGAGCCTACATGCTGAAGAAAACCTTCAGCCTGACGGAGCAGGCCTAGAAAAATTAAACAATAGGCAATAAAACCCCTGATTTGATAGGCTGATCTTAGTGTACTGTTTATGTGACGTCAAGATATCTTGACACTTATGTGAATACCCTTTAGCTTAGGCGTTGATCACGAATTCCATTTGGGGCGCGTGCGTGAATTGACAGCAATAGCAAGTGTTGTACTCAAAAAAATAACAAATTGAGTGACTCCTACAGCATGCTGTCTTCACCATCAAAAGAGGCCTGACTAATGTTCAAGCAAAGTTCTGCAGGAAAAGTGCGTACCGAGCTACCCAGCGCCCGCGTCGTTATTGTGACCATGGATAGCCATTTGGCGAGCGCGACGATTCGCGCTCAAAGTGCTTTGTCGCGCACCTTTCCAGGTTTACGTCTGACGGTTCATGCCGCTTCTGAGTGGGGCAATAGCCCTAGCGCTCTTGAGCGCTGCATAGACGATATCAATCAAGGCGACATC
>JAULVH010000102.1:17193-19893 GCA_032111105.1 Burkholderiaceae bacterium
GCCCGTCGCGATCACTGTGACGCCATGATTTGCGCTATGTCTGCCGCTGAAGTCATGAAGCTCACCCGTATGGGTAAGTTTGCAATGGATGCCAAAGTCAGTGGACCTATGGCGTTGTTAAAACGTCTGCGTGGTAATACCAAGCCGGGCGAGGGCAAAAAGCCTGGCCTAGCCGGTGCAAGGCAGATGAAAATCGTGCGCCAGCTTCCTAAGTTACTGCGCTTTATACCCGGCACGGCACAAGATCTTCGTATCTACTTTTTAGTACTTCAATATTGGCTGGCGGGTTCAGAAGAAAACATCACCAGCATGATAGGCATGCTGCTGGATAATTATGCAGATGGACCGCGCCGCAGTTTGCGCGGCATCTACAAAATACAGCCGCCCGTTGAATATCCAGAAGTGGGTATCTACCACCAAAACATGAAGGGCAATGCTCAAAACAAGGGTATGTCCGAGTTATCAACCGATCTTCCTACTGTCGCTAAAACAGGTAAGCGTGGCACCGTAGGTTTGCTGTTGATGCGTTCGTATCTGGTAGCAGGTAATGCAGCTCACTACAACGGCGTCATTACCGCGCTTGAGGCGCGAGGCATGCGCGTTATACCGGCGTATGCAACAGGTTTGGATACCCGGCCCGCAGTTGAAAAATACTTTATGAAAGATGGTCGTGCGAATGTCGATGCGATTATTTCTCTGACTGGTTTTTCTATGGTTGGCGGGCCAGCGTATAACGACTCCAAGGCCGCTGAAGAAATACTCGCCACATTGGATGTGAATTATTTATCCGTGATGCCAGTAGAGTTTCAAACGCTGGAGCGTTGGGGCGCGAATGATCGTGGCTTGATGCCTGTAGAAGCGACAATGATGGTCGCTATTCCTGAGCTTGATGGATCAACTGGCCCTATAGTTTTTGGTGGACGCAGTACTGGTGCTGGTGATCAATGTACGGGATGCAGTCGTGGTTGCATATTCCCAGCCTCAGAAAATGAACACGACATGCAAGTGTGCATAGAGCGCGCTGATATGTTGGCTTCGCGAGTGGGTAAATTAATTGATCTGCGCCGCGCTGAACGCGCACAGAAAAAAGTAGCAGCGGTTATTTTTAATTTCCCGCCTAATGCCGGTGCAACCGGCACAGCAGCGTTTCTTTCTGTATTTGAATCTCTGTTTAATGTACTCGCTTCCATGAAGGCAGCGGGCTATACCGTTGATATGCCAGCCGATGTGGATGATTTGCGCGATCGCGTCATCAAAGGCAACGCAGAACGCTATGGTGCGCAAGCCAATGTACATATCACCATCTCTGCGGATGATCATGTGCGTCGCGAGCGGTGGTTAAAAGAAATCGAAGCGCATTGGGGTCCCGCGCCGGGGCAACAACAAAGTGACGGTCGTTCAATTTTTGTGTTGGGCGCGCAATTCGGTAACGTGTTGGTTGGCATACAACCCGCCTTTGGTTACGAAGGCGATCCTATGCGTTTACTGTACGAGAAGGGGTTTGCTCCTACTCATGCATTTTCTGCGTTCTATCGTTACATACGTGAAGACTTTGGTGCAGCTGCTGTGCTGCATTTTGGTACCCACGGTGCGCTTGAATTCATGCCCGGCAAACAGGCCGGTATGTCGGGGGATTGCTGGCCTGATCGTCTGATTGGTGATCTGCCGAATTTCTATCTCTACGCGTCGAATAATCCTTCCGAAGGAATGATTGCTAAGCGACGTGCTGCAGCAACGCTGATTAGTTATCTCACACCACCGATTTCTCAAGCGGGTTTGTACAGCGGTCTGGTTGATTTGAAAGCATCGCTGGAGCGTTTGCGCGGACTGGGTCCTGAGTCAGAATCAGAGCGCGAAGAATTAACGATCTTAGTGCAGACCCAAGCTGCAGAACTTGAGTTAGCCTCTATGCAGC
This sequence comes from Burkholderiaceae bacterium, assembly GCA_032111105.1. Classification (GTDB taxonomy): domain Bacteria; phylum Pseudomonadota; class Gammaproteobacteria; order Burkholderiales; family Burkholderiaceae_D; genus Pernthalerella. Next base: position 19,109 of record JAULVH010000102.1, read on the forward strand.
CTGCATGGGGTGACGATGCCGAAGAAAAAACACAGCAGCTCTATAACGATCTGCTCGAATTTGAATACACGCTGATACCTGAAGGCTTGCACGTCATTGGTCGTCCGATGTCTGTGTCAGAGCGTACCGAAATGTTGTTATCGGTTGCCGATGCATCGCACGGAATACCAGCTAGCGCTGAACTTCGTCAACAAGTACATGGCATGCTCACGGAGAGTCAATCCAACGTCATACCGCCTGAGCATGTTGAGCTCATGAAGTCACTTGCACATATCGATAAGCTGATGTGCGAGGACAATGAAATCAATGGAATTTTGCATGCCTTGGATGGTCGCTATGTGCGTCCTGCACCAGGCGGAGATTTAATACGTACGCCAGAAGTTTTACCTACGGGTCGTAATCTTCATGGTTTTGATCCTTTCCGATTGCCGAGTGCATTTGCCGTTAAGGATGGCAAGCGCATGGCCGAGCATTTGCTAAAGCGCCATGTCGAAGATGGAAATCCTTTACCAGAAACGATAGCGATGGTGTTGTGGGGTACCGATAATCTGAAAAATGAAGGCGCACCCATTGCGCAAGCCTTGGCGCTGATGGGAGTCAAACCTCGCTTTGATAGCTATGGCCGCATGGCAGGCGCAGAACTACTGCCATTGGAGGAAGTAGGTCGTCCGCGCATCGATGTCGTGATTACCTTGTCTGGCATCTTCCGTGATTTACTTCCGCTACAAATTAAGCTGCTTGCAGAAGCTGCATTTTTGGCAGCCTCTGCGGATGAACCTGTAGAG